>JBEKWT010000111.1:0-8573 GCA_049512795.1 Occallatibacter sp. | reverse complement strand
ATGCAGTCAATGCCACGCGGTGCTCGCCAAAGAGACAAAGGCGGACTGGTGCCCAGCCTGCGGAGGCGCGTTGGTTGAACGCAAAATCTTGTCCGAAAGTCCGCCCCACGCAGAAGTGGATCATCGCGGGATCGTGCTGCCACGGCGGCACGCAATGGGCGGAATCATTACGCCGCAGTAGCGCGACTTACTCATACCGCAATGCCTCGGCCGGTAGCACCCGCGCCGCCGAAGACGACGGATAAAGCGTGGCCAGAATCGAGATTCCAATCGAGACAACCGACACAATCACGCCGTCGAGCACGCGCGGCGCAAACGGCAGTGTGTCGATGGAGTAGACGTCGGCGGACAGATGGATGAAGTGATAGTGCCCGCCTGCCCATGAGGCCAAGTATCCGAGAATCAACCCAAGCGCAGTGCCGACAACGCTGATGAGCAAGCCTTGCAGCAAGAAGATGCGCCGCACCTGGCCCGGATCGACGCCGAAGCTCATCATCACTGCAATGTCGCGCGTCTTTTCCATCACCATCATGGTGAGCGCGATAAGAATGTTGAGCGCGGCCACGATGACGATGAGCGCGATCACGATAAAGGTGACCACCTGTTCGAGCTTGAGCGCGCGAAACAGCTCGCGATTCTCGTCGGTCCAGTTGGTGGTCATGAAGCCCTTGCCGGCCGCCTGCTCGATAGCGTGCGCAATCTGGGGCGCGTCATTGAGATTGTCGACTTTAAAGCTGATCACAGAGAGCAGATCAGGCTCATCGAAGAGCCGCTGCGCGTCGGCGAGGCGCAGAAAGCCCATCTGGGCGTCATATTGGTAGAAGCCCGAGTGAAAAGTGCCAGCCAGCCGGAAGCGCACGTATTTGGGAATCACGCCCATTGGCGTCATCTCGCCCTGGGGACTGATGATGAGCACCGAATCGCCGGCGCCCGCGCCAATAGTGTCGGCCAGGTCGCCGCCCAGAACGATCGGCGGTAACTCCGCGTTTTTTGTGTCGGCGGGTTCGGGTTGCGGCTCGAGCGCCCGCACCGCGCCGGGCGTCGCCTTGGAGAGCAGATCGCTCACCGTTCGCTCATCGTCGGGCAGGATGCCTTCAATCAGCGCGCCGCCATCGCGCGCTCCGCGAGCGACGAGTACCTGCTCGTACAAGCCGGGCGAGGCTGCGACGACGTGAGGCACGGCCCGCAGACGCGCGATGAGCGCCTGCCAATCGGGAATGCCGCGCCCGTCGATCTGCATCAACTGCACATGCGCGCTGGAACCGATCAGCTTGTCTTGCAGGTCGCGGCGCATGCCGTTGGTGATGGCGAGAGCGATGATGAGCGCCGCAACACCTGCCGTGACTCCGGCGATGGAGATGGCCGTGACGACGCCCACAACGGCCTGCCGCCGCTTGGCCTTCAGGTAACGCGCCGCCACGTAAAGCTCGAATCGCATTCGGTCAGCCTGACTTTGCAGCGCGGGCCTCAAGGCCAGCACTACACTTACTGTCCCTGCGCGGGAATGATGGTCTTGGCTACGCCCACGTTGTCATAGCGGTCGTACGCGCGCACCGTGATCAGGTGCTCGCCGATCTTGCCCGCCTCCACATCCAGCGAGATGGGAAACTCGTAGTGCTCGCGCCGGGAGTCGGAGATCTTGTCCGCGGGATCGACGTATTGCCACGGCCCGGCATCGAGCGAATACTCGGCGCGAGCGATGGGCGAAGTCGTATCCTCGGCGTCAAAGCTGACGAGAAACGGCTTGGGGCAACTCAAGCCGGCGCAGTTGATTTGCTGGCCGATGGCTTTCAGGTTTGTGACCGCGGGCGGCGTGGTGTCGATCACGAAACGATCGCTGATCTTCTCGCCCGTGAGCGCCTCGCCCGGCGAGTGGGAGACGGCGTCTGAGGCGACCACCTTGATGCGGTAGCCGCCGTCGGGAATCAAGGTCGCGTCAAAGCTGTAGGCCTGCTCCTTGATCTTCTTCTTCAGCGGCCACCACTCGGTGTCGCCATCGCTGCGCATATAAATCGCGTAAGTCAGCGTGTCTCCGTCGTTGTCGTGCGCAGCCCAGCGTACGGTAACCGCAGTTCGGTCCTTGACGGCCTGGAGCGACTGGCTTGTGCCCGCGTCGTAAGTAATCCCAGAGTTCTGGTTCGACGAGGGGAACGTGATGTTGATGGTTTGATTCTGAGAGAGGTTTGCCTGCGGATTGAAGCGTGCGCCGGGAACGACAACCAGGTCGTCAACGACGGGCGCGGAGTTGACCGGCAGATAGTTGACGCCAACGCTGCCGAGCACGCCCCCCGCATGCAGCACCGCCTTCCACTGCAGAAAGCGTCCCGGAGGCGAGGCCACGGAGCTGTCCGCAAGCGGCACCCAGTCGCTCCATCCGCGCACCGGCTGTTCCACGTTGCCCGTGCGGGTGAGGATGTCGTAGCCGGATGAGCCGGGCTCAATTTCGACTCGGCCAAAGCGGGCGAAAGCTCCGGCATCGAGAACATCGCTGGCGTATTCGTGCGTTTCCGCCGCCCCTAGTTCGAACACTTTTCCTGTGTTGCCGGTGCCGATGAATATGGCGCCCATGCCTTCTGCATCCCGCACGGAGGCGAAGCTCAGCCCCTGCTGCGCCTGCAGATGAGCGACGTCGGCGTAACTGCCGTCGTCCTGGATGCGGTAGATTTGTCCGCGATTTCCGCTGAGTGCGAGCAAGCCGTCAGGACCGGCCGCAAGGGCATAAACAATGGCATCTTTGCTGGTCCAGAGGGAGCGCGGCGCCTGGCCCTCTGTGAGAGCGAATATCTCGGTTCCTTCAGGAACAGACGCACTGGCGTTGGCAGCCTGCAGGGACTGCGGCTGAACCACGGTGATCGAAATGGAGGCGATTCCCTGCACCGGCAGCGGAGGCAATGGGTTCCGGCTCTTGTCGCCCACGCAGGCGGCATAGATGGTTCCGTTGGCGCCGATCGCAATGGATGTGATCTCGCGACGCGGTGCCTCGAAGAGCACGTAGCCCTTGCCGTCCTTATCGATCCGGTAGACCAGGCCGGAGCCGTCCGAGCCAGCGATGAGATTGCCTTTCGCGTCCCATGCCAGCGTGCGGATATGCGCCTCGTCGCTCTTGAAGAACAACTCGGGCGCCGAGCCTGCCTTAGCGGGATCGACGCGGTAGACCGCCCCGGGATCGCCCGTTGCGATGTAGAGCCGTCCCGCGGAATCGAAGGTCAGATCCCATATATAGTGCGATTGCCCGCTTGGCGACGAGCCGGGTTTGCTTTCGCCGGAGCTAGCGTCATCCGCCTTGGCCGCGTCGAACACGACCGTCGCATCCGACTCATCCTGCTTGGCAGTGGCGTCGGGGTTGAGCTTGTAAACCTTGCCGCCCGGCACTGTGGCGGCATAGAGCGAGCCGTCAGGACCGAATCTTAGAGCCTGAATGCTGAGGTCTCGGGACTCGAAGAGTGTGAATGGCTTATCGCCCGGCTTCTCGCCGAGGCGCAGCACGGTCGCCGGTGATCCCGTGCCGGCGAAAACATGCCCGATCTTGTCGGCCACCAGCGACCACACAAAGGTCGATGGCGTTGTCACGAGTTCAGTGAGCCCCGGCCCCTGGCGCAGGTGACCATCGCTCTCAATCGAGACGCCTGCGGGTGTGCCCTTTTCGAACTCCTCCATCTGCGATTGCTGCCACAGGTGTGTTCCCTGAGCGGCGGCGGGCGAGGAAATTGCGGTTGTTCCTGCAGGAAGGATCGCCAGGAGCGCGAGAAGCGCGGGTGCGGAGGGGATGCGGTGAAGGAAGCGGGAAGAAAGAAGCATTCTGCCGTTGAGTCTACTAGAGTTTGGTGCCGGCTATCGATCAAGCGGCGGGGTCGAGGCCACGGTTTCGGAGGGATGGACCAGCCATGCCGAACCCTTGTGGAAAACAAGGGACGGAAAAGCCCGGCTCGGCCGAAGGCGAGAGTTGGTGGGCAAGGGTCGGCTAGCAATTGATAGCCCAAAGCACCTCATTTGAGCCCTTTATCGTGTGCTATCTCACAAAATCAATATCGTGAACAGAACTTTTCACCGTATCAATGCTACTTTTGCACAAGCCGCATCACCAACCCATCTTTCCCCCTTCAGGTGTTGCCAGTCGTATTTTCAGGAGACTAGTATTCCGGTTAGTTTGGGGGAGATTGCAACTACGGTCCCGCCTTACCTCCGCTATGCATGCTGTTGTTTCCAAGTTCACAGAGCTTCATCAACCAGCGGCGCCTGACAGGTGTGGCGCGCGCGGACGGAGTGTCTCGTCATGGCGTGGTATGCCTACTGCATTGGAGAAAAACAAGCATTTCCGGCTTTAGCCCGCCATCGCAAACCAGTTGCGATGGAATCGGTTTTTGGAGTCAGTGGCAATCAGGTTTTCCTTTATCCAGCGAGCGATCTAGCGGTGATCGTGAGCGAGCACAACCCACAGGAGAACCTTAATCAAAAGTCGGGCGTTGACCATGCGCGTGTGATCGCCGACTGTTTTCAACACTCTACCGTTCTTCCCTTCCGCTTCGGCACCGTCTTTACCGACGACGAGTCGCTGCGCAAGTCCATCCGCTCCAATCAGCGCCAGTTCCTCGGAAACATCGACAAGCTGCGCGGAAGAACGGAGATGCACATCAAGATCTTCGTTGACGATTGTTGCGGGCGCGAGGTCGAAAAGCGTTTGAGCGCCGAGGGCGTGGGACGCGAATACCTCACCAATCTGCGGGAAAATGCTTCGCGGGCGCGGGAACGGCAGACGCGGGCTCGCGCGGTCAGTTTCCAAATGCACCGGCTGTTCATGCCCCTCGATGAGGAAGTAAGCTGCCGGCTAATGGAAAACGGCAAGATGATGCTGGATATCGCGCATCTGATCGACCGTAAGTGTGTCGAGCGGTACCAGAACAAGTTCATTACCACCAGCGCTGTGATGCGGGAGTGCCAGATGCAGCTTTCGGGTCCATGGCCGCCGTACCACTTTGTTCACCGGCTCACGCGTCCATCGCATGCACCGTCCCAACCGGCAGTTTTGCCTGTCGCAGCGGGAGCGCCAGCGGTTCCCATGATGGAGCCCGCTCCGGCACTCGCGTAAGGGCGCAGAGAACCGGTATTTTGATCGCAAAAGGCTCCAGCTTCGGCTGGGGCTTTTTTGTTCTTCGGGGTTCGGCTAACGAAACTCCAGAGGAATGCCCTAATCTAGAACCATGGGTGACCAGCCGTTGAGTGCGATGCAGGATTCCGTCCTCGATCTCCTTGTTGTGGGCGCCGGACCCACGGGCCTGGCGTGTGCTATCGAGGCGCAAAAAGCTGGCTTCTGTGTGGCGCTCGTGGACAAGGGTTGCATCTGCAACTCGATCTTTCACTATCCAGCGCACATGACCTTTTTTACCACCTCGGAGCGCCTCGAGATCGGCGGCATCCCCTTTCCCAGCGTGAATGCCAAGCCCACACGCGGCGAGGCGCTCGAGTACTACCGCCAGGTGGCCGCATATTACCGGCTCGACGTGCGTCAGTACCACCGCGTGGAGCGCGTGACAGGTGCCGATGGCGCCTTCACCGCGCACACCGTGGACCGCTTCGGACGGCCGGGAGCCATCGAGGCACGCAAATTGGCCGTTTCTACCGGCTACTATGACCTGCCCAATTGGATGGACATTCCCGGCGAAACTTTGAGCAAGGTTCACCACTATTACCACGATCCGCACCCGTTTTACGGAATGGATGTTGTGGTCATTGGGGGCAAGAACTCGGCTGCCATCGCCGCCCTCGAACTGTGGCGGAGCGGCGCGCACGTCACGCTTGTCTACCGCGGACCCGAAGTTACGCCAAACGTGAAGTATTGGATCAAGCCGGACATCGAAAACCGCATCAAAGACGGCGAAATCACGGCCTACTTTTCGACGGAGGTCGTTGAGATCACCCCCGACGCGGTCGTGGTGGATACCCCCACTGGCCGCGCGACGCTGCCCAACGATTTCGTCTTCGCCATGACCGGCTACCACCCCGATTTTTCATTCCTCGAGCGGATGGGTGTGCGTTTCGAAGGCGAGGACCGATTGCCCGTCTGCAATCCGGAGACGCTGGAAAGCAACGTGCCGGGAATTTATCTGGCTGGCGTGATCGTCGCCGGCGCGCGCACCAGCGAGATCTTCATCGAGAACGGGCGCTTTCACGGAAAGCTGATCGCGGCGTCACTGGTTTCCAACGCAAAGGCGCAAAACGGGGCCCGGGATGCGGTTGCCGCAGCCAATTCGATAGACTAAGTTTGTGATCCGTATTCAGGGGGTGGATCCTTGCGCAAGCGCTGGTGGCCGCGATCCATTCGCGGGCAGATGCTGGCCGGCCTGCTGTTGTTGGAGGTGCTTTCCATTGGCCTGTTCGCCGCAGTGCTGGCGCAGCAGCAGAACCGCCGGACAAATCAGCGTGCGCAGTATTGGCTGCAGTACGAGTCGACCGCCCTCGCCAATGAGTCCGCTGAGGCGCTTGAGCAGCAGCGGCCGAATTGGGTAGATCTGGCCGTGCGCACGATCGTCGACGCACCGATCGTCGAGTCGGCGAAAGTCATCAGCCCATCGGGTGACGTGCTTTTTTTCCGGAGCATAAAGCAGAAATCGGGAGAACTCAGCGCGGCCGAGCGCGCGCAGATTGCTCTGACCCGACGCGATGAGTCCAGAATTTTCGAAACAGCGAACGGCGGATGGGAAGCAATCCGGCCTGTTTATACCGGGAACGATCTGCGCGGCTATGCTGTGGTGACGTTCGATCGCAGTGCGGCTCGCCAGCAGTTGGGTTCTCTTTTAGATGACACCGCCATCTTCGGCGCAATCTGGATCGTGGCTTCGGCGCTGATTGTATTGCTGATGGGGCGGGCCATAACGCGGCCGCTTGCATTGCTCCACGGCGGCGCCAACGCCCTGATGACATCGCCGGAAGACAACGGCCGTTTTCCTCTGCCGGTGCCCGTTCGCAATGAGATTGGCGATCTGATTGAAAACTTCAACCGCATGGTGGCCTCGCTGGCTGAGCAGCGGGCCGGATTGAACGACACGCTTTCCCTTCTCGACTCGATGCTGGCCAACGCGCCCATTGGACTGGCGTTCGTCGACGACAGTGGCCGCGTTGTGCGCGTCAATCAGATCTTCGCCGACCTTACCGGCGTCTCCGTCAGCCGCCATCTCGGCCGTACGCTCGCTGATTTGCTGCCCAAGGCTGTTGCCGCGGAGATCGAGGGCGCGGTGAAGCGCGTCTTTTTGAGCGAAGAGCCGGTGCGGAACCTCGAGCTGAATGGCGAAGGCGGCAAGCCGCGGCGGCCATGGACATGGCTCATCAGCGCCTATCCGGTGCGCACGACGCCGAACCAAGTGCGCTGGGTGGGAATCATCGCGCTTGACTCGAGCGAACGTAAGCGCAGCGAGGAAGCGTTGCGCCGTAGCGAAAAGCTTGCTGTGACCGGGCGCCTGGCCGCTTCCATCGCGCACGAGATCAACAATCCGCTCGAAGCCATCACTAACCTGCTCTTCCTTACGCGCAACTCCAATGAGCTTCCCGATGCAGCGAAGAAGTATGTGACCATGGCGGAACACGAAGTCCATCGCATCAGCGAAATCACGCAGCAGACACTGCGCTTCTACCGGCAGCCGACGCAACCTTCGCGAGTCACGCTTGAGGAGCTGCTTGACTCGGTGCTGAATCTCTACCAGAGCCGCATTCACGCCCTCGATCTTCGCGTGGAGCGGGATTACGACGCGAGCCTCACCCTGTTCTGCTTTGCCGGAGAGATCCGTCAGGTCTTCGCCAACCTGGTGGGCAATTCCATTGACGCCAGCAGCAACGGAGGCCGCCTGGTGGTTCGTGCCAGGCGCTCGCGCGATTGGAAAAATCCTGAGCAAACCGGCATCCGGTTCGCCGTTGCCGACACCGGTGCGGGCATGGAGCCGGAGGTGCGGGAGCACATATTCGAAGCCTTCTTCACTACGAAGGAAGTGACCGGAACCGGCCTTGGGCTTTGGGTCAGCCAGGAAATCATCCTCAAGCATCAAGGATTGGTGCGCGTTCGCAGCCGCAGTGTGGCGCTGACGGACCCGCCTTCCAAGGATGGTCACGGAACTGTCTTCGATATCTTCTTGCCCGACGGGGCAGCGCCTGCGGTTTGATCGGGAAAGCTCAGAAACCCGGCCCTTCAGTGCGGCGACCCTGAGGAAGTACTCCCAAACCTCACGGGGGCCTTGTCCCAACGGACTCCTCGCGCAAAGCAGCTGTGTTTTTCAATCGCTTCCCGACGACGCATAGGCGGCGCAAAAGTTTTTTCTGCACGGGGTTGACAATCGATGGATTTTATGTGTTACAGTCAGTAACACTATGGTACGTAACACTCGTCCGGATCATGACCCAAGCGAATTGGGAGAACTCGAACGAAGCATCCTGCTCACTATTTGGCGCAAAGGGACATTAACCGCGGAACAGGTGCGCGAGGAACTCGGCCGCCCGCTCAAGGACTCAACCATTCGCACGGTGTTGCGGCGACTCGAGGAAAAGGGCTACCTGGCTCACACCATTGAAGACCGCACGTTTATATATCG
>JBEKWT010000110.1:0-8582 GCA_049512795.1 Occallatibacter sp. | reverse complement strand
AGCAACCACACGATCACCGGATCGCTCGAAACCAGCGCCGCTATGCCCAGGTTCGCCGCAACCTGCGAGGCGGATCGTCCACGGCGCTCCTCTGCCGTGCCCAGAGCGGAACCAGAGTTACTGAGTCCTGTTGAGTTTTGGCGCAAGGTCGCCGCTCCCTGATGATCGCGTCGACTCGAACTCAGCGCCTTCGGGATAGACCGACTCTGGTTCCGCTGTCGCCGCTCCCTCCTCGCCTGTCCGATTCGAGTGGCGGCGAAGGCCAGCAGTGAAACCGCCATCGTGGGAATCAGTGCGGTATGCCAAGGCTTGTACGGGAACTCTCCGGTCGAGAACATCAGACTTGCCGTGATCAGTGCCCCGGTCGCCGCAGCCGCCGGCGTGGCCGCCCGCAGCTTCCACACGATCAGCCCAAGCAACGCGCTCAACCCGATGACCCAAACCACCACGGCAGCAGACTCCGTTGCCCACTCGAAGCAGGAAAGCAGCACGCCCGTGCCCGCGAAAGGCAGCACCGCCAGCAACACCGTCTTCGATTGCCACGACAGCTTTTCTTGAGCCACGCCTCATCGTACAGCGGTTCTCCCGCTGCTTTAAGGCGAAGGCGCAACAGCCAGGTTGCTTTTTCCTCAACCGGGGTCGCGCAGCAGGGGGGCAGACTCCGGGAAGGCCTGCCGCCGGCCGGTTTGAGATGACAATCCTCCGCCGCTTGCGTCGGACTTCCGGGTGGGCTGGTTGCTCCCGGAGGCCCGCCCACTTGATTTACAATCACCAAGAAAGCAGGAAAGATTTCGAATGAGGCTTTTTCCCATGAAGTCATGCCCGGCGCGTGTGCTTTTCGCGCAGGCATCAGGAGCGGCACTTGCACTTGCTGCTCTCATTAGCGGCTGCGGCGATAATTACCGGCCGGTGGTCACGCCGATCGGAACCAATGGTCCGCCGGCGCAACCGACTTCATATACGGTTGTGGCCTCTACAACGGGCACCCTTACGCCTGGGGTGGTCACCATCATCGATTATGCCGGTGACTCGATCCTGAACGAAACGCCCATTGGGCCGGGGCCGACAGTATTTTCCATCGACGAGACCGGCTCGACCGGTTACACCTACAACTTCGACCACACTTTGTCCAATTTCTCCATTGCTCCCAGCCTGCAGGCCAAGAACGTCTCGGAGTCCACGTTGCCTGTCTTTAACGGGCTGCCGGCGCAACCCGTTAACCTGATGGCGCCTTCCAGCGGACTCTGGGTCACCGACCTTAATGGAAACTTCGTCGATCTTTTTTCCGGATCGCCGCAGGCATTCAAACTCCAGATTCCCGTGGCCACGTCGGCGAGTTTAGCCAGCATGCCCGTCTTCATCGCCGGGACGCCGAGTACTTCCGGTCAGCGCGAATATGTCATGAGCCAGAATGTCCCGGACACTGCGCCACTGGCCTGCAATCTCTCGCCGACTACGGCTCCTCCGGGCGTCGCTACGCCGATTGAGCTCTCCAGCAATACCGCAGATCCTGCTATCCCAGTCGGTAAGTGTCCCGTCTACGCGGTGCAAACTCCCAGCCTTCAGCGCCTGTTTGTCCTCAACCGCGGAGACGATACCCTCACGGTCATTAACACCAGAAACAATACGCCGGACGCATGTACGCCATTTCAAAACCAGAGCGGGCAATGGGTCACTTGCCATCCCTCCATTCAGCTTCCCAGCGGCTCCGGGCCCGTTTACGCCGAATACAACCCGGCAACCCAGCAGCTTGTCGTCGCCAATTACGACGGCGGAACCGTCAGCGTCGTCAATGTCCCGCTCGATGAATACGGCAACGACTCGAATACCTATACAAATCCCAGCTGCATGGTAGGCGGTGTCACGAGCTACGCCAACTGCGGCGCCGTCACGGGCGGCTTCGGCGCCGTGACGACGATTAAGGTGGGCAACACGGCAACTCCCAACCCGGCCAGCGTCACCGTGCTCGCTGACGGAAGCAAGGCCTACACGGCCAACCAGAACGACGATAGCGGTACAGGCAACGGCACGGTGACCGTGGTGAACCTTTACACATACACGGTGGAAAAAACTCTTACCGTCGTCGGCCATCCGCGCACGGTTGTCAACACGCAGAACTCCGAGTTCTCCAAGATCTACGTGGCGTCGCCCGACAGCCCCTTTATCACCATCATCGAATCCAGCCCGACCGTCACTGACTTGATTGACACCACGGTTCTTCTGGAGGGTACGCCGGTGGATATTCGCACAACCACACAAACCGGCACCAGCGGCAATAACAATTACAGCAGCCGTGTTCCCGGCTATGGGCAGCCGTGCAATCTGCCAGGCAGCGCGTCGCTGGCCTCGCTCGCCGCGTGCCAGGCCACTCCGTAGCGCGAAACGATCAACGGAGCGGCGCAATCATCGGAAGGGCCTTTCCCCACGTGGGAACGGCCCTTCGCCGCATTGGGAGATTGCTGCGTTGATGGCCAAGGATCGAAAAACGAGCGTTGCGAAAGATCGCCCCGCCCCGACACGCCCGGAAATGACGCGCCCCGCCCAAACACGTCCAGAAAAGGCGCGCCCCGAAAAGATGCGTCTCGACCAGGTGCTCGTCGAGCGTGGCCTCGCCGCGAGCCGCGAGCGCGCTCGATCGCTGATCCTTGCCGGGCGGGTTCTGGTGCGCGAGCAAAAGATCGACAAGCCCGGCGCATCGATTCCGATTGACTCCCCGATCCGGCTCCTCGGCGATGACCTTCCCTACGTCAGCCGGGGCGGAATCAAGCTGGCCGCGGCTCTCGATCACTGGCAGATCGTCGTCACCGGCCGCGCTTGCCTGGATGTTGGCGCATCGACCGGAGGATTTACCGACTGCCTTCTGCAGCATGGCGCCGCGCACGTCACGGCCATCGACACCGGCTTCGGCCAAATCCACATGAAGCTGCGCAACGACCCGCGCGTCCGCTTGCTCGAGCGCACCAACGCTCGCCTCCTCGAACCTGGATCGTTGGCGGCACTCGACCCAAAGCAGAAAAAAACTCTTCTCGTCGTCGACGTCGCCTTTATCTCGGCAACTCTCGTGCTTCCGGCCGTGTTGGCTGCGGCGCCAGACCTCGTTGAGTCGGTGATTCTCGTCAAGCCCCAGTTCGAAGCCGGCCGTGAGCACGTCGGCAAAGGCGGTATTGTGCGCGATCCCGAGGCGCACCAGTTGGCCATCGAAAAAGTCGCTGACTGTGTCCGCTCTCTTGGCTGGACCGTCGCCGGAACCATTCCGTCGCCGATCACCGGCGCAGAAGGCAACCGGGAGTTTCTGCTCTACGCGCGGTGGGCCTGAGATTCCGCTTCTCATGAACAACGGTGATCGAGGTTCACGGCAAGCTGTGAAACGGACCGGTGCGGAAGCCGTGCTCAGACATGTGTGCCGCAAGTCGTGCAAAATGAAGATCCATCGGTCAGCTTGGTGCCGCAGCTCCTGCAGAAAACAAGGCTGCTCGCGGTTGCGACAGGCTGCGGCGGCGCAACGAACGGGGCCGGCTGCGGCTGCGAAGCGATCGCAAACGGCTGCGGCGGCGCGCCCAGCCCCATCGAAGTGAAGCCTGCGTTTCCGGCGAAAACCCCCACCGCCTGCTCGGGAAACTTCGGGTTGGGGCCGTATTGGTTGATCCCCGGATTGCCGTCCTGGCAAAACAGAACGATCTCAACGATGGAGGCGATAACCCCTACGAAGGGAATCATACCCAGCACGATGAGCAGCAAGAGCAGCCAGCCGCTTTTGTCGATGTCGTGGAACCGGCGCACCGAGACGGCAAGATTTGGAATGAGCGCGGCGAGCACATAGATGCCGAGCGGAATGAACAGGAAGCCGCCGTAATCCTCCGACATTGCCATTCCCGCGCCTCCCAGAGCCGCCAGAACGAGGATGGCCAGCAGATTGAAGAGCACGAACATCCAAAATTCCTTGCGCCGCGAGCGCCCCTCGAACTCGGCGTATCTCTTCCAGACCATCAAATACCAATCCATCGCAGCCTTCCTTTCATTTGACTTTCTGAGCACAACGGTTCATGAGCGCCATCGGCAGCGCCTGTCCGCGCGCCGAGCCAACGATTCACCTCAACTTTTTGGCTTCGAGCCAATATACAAACAGAAGGCCGAACCTGTCAGCAAATATTCTGCACCATGAATTTATGCCCGTTCGCGTTCTGGTTGCCTGCGTGCTCCAGCGCGCGTCGATATTGGCCCCCGGTGCAGCGGCTCCATTACACTTGGACGCATGACCACGGTGGCAATTGTTTCGAAGCCCAACAGGGATGAGCTCAAGCGGCTCCTGCCGGACCTGGTCGCGTGGCTGCGCAAGCACAACTACGACGTGGTGCTCGATCGCGAAGGCGCCAGCTATACCGACGCCGCGCCCGCTGTGGCTCGCGCCGAGCTTCCCTCGCATTCGCCGGGTCTGGTCATTGTTCTTGGCGGCGACGGCACTTTACTTGCCGCCGCGCGCATCTTTGCCACTGTCGGCACGCCCATCCTGAGCGTCAACCTCGGATTTCTCGGCTTCCTTACAGAAGTGCGCCTCGCCGACCTCTACGCCACCCTGGAAAACTGGTGCACGGGCTGCCACTCGCTCGACGAGCGCGCCATGCTCCACGCGGTTCTATGGCGTGACGGGGCAGAGCACTCGAGCTTTGAGGCGCTGAACGAAATCGTCGTCTCCAAGGGTGACATTGCCCGCATGGGCGAGTTCGCCGTGGAACTCGACGGGAGGAGCGTCGCCCGCTTCCGCGCCGACGGCGTCATCGTTTCCACTCCCACGGGCTCAACCGCTTATACACTGGCCGCGAACGGCCCCATCCTCACGCCCGATGTGGACGCCATGGTGGTCACGCCCATCTGCCCCCACCTGCTCACGCTCAGGCCAATTGTTGTGCCGGGAAGCGCATCGCTCACAGTGCGCGTCGAGGGCGTTCCCAATGTTGCTCTGCTCACCATCGACGGCCAGCAGGGCGTCGAGCTTCTCCGCGGCGACGAGGTGCGATGCCGCCGCTCCAGCTACACCGTCAAACTTGTCCGCCTTGGCGACGGCGGCTTCTTCGATGTGTTGCGCAGCAAGCTCAGTTGGGGTGAGTTGTAGAGACGCCGCCGCGAGAGCATTCTCGGAATACATGTGGACTTTTTGAGTGCATTGAAAGGTGGCTTTTTCTTAAGGAAAAAGCCACTTGAGTGTGTGCTTTCGGTCTACAGCAATTCCGAAAATGCTATTGCGCGCTCAGCAACCGGTCTCATAAAGGCCTCGGCTGCATAGCGAGCATGTATGGGACCCGACAACAAGGCGGGTCCCATGATTCCGGCGAGTTGACAAAGACGGTTTATGAGACCGGTTCTAATGTGTCAGCGCGGCCAGCAGCACTTGCGCCTTGGCCACCAGAGTACGCGCGCCATCCACGTCGCCAGACGCCAAAGCCGTCCTGGCCTCTTTCAGAAACTCCCGAATCTGGTCGGCGGTCTTTTGGTCGGAGTCGTTCAACGCGCGGTTGATGCCGTTGAGCCCGCGCTCAAGGTTCGCGATGGACTGCTCTGTCTGCTGTCGATCACTCACAGGGTTGCCGGAGGAAAGTTCACCGAGCGCGCTGACCTCGGGGCCCGGGTTTGTGGGCGGCTCCGGAGTGCCGACGATTTCCGTTGGATTCGCCCGCCTCCAGTGCCTGATGAGCGGCTTCACCGATTCGTCGTGGACCCTCACGTTGTAGAGAGGCTTGCCGGGGATCAATCTCATCGTAGGCGGCAGCTCGACGAACGCAAGCTCCAGGGGCACAGAAGGCTCAATCAGCGGCGCCAGCATCGGCTGTGCCGGTTGGCCCTTGTGAAAGGGCGTGTGGAAGCAGCCAGCCAGCAAGAGTGGCAGCAGCCACGCAGCACACTTGGCAGGTGACTTCATTCCCCCGTCCCCGTTTCGTCTTCAACAGCCGCCGGTTGCAGATTCCGGCGTCCCCGTTCCGCGGCGGCGAGTGGAATTCGCAGCCTGAATTCCGTGCCGCGGCCTTGCCTCGATTGTACTTCGACGCTCCCGTGGTGCAGCTGCAGGATGCGGTAGGTCATGGCCAGCCCGATGCCGCTGCCGCCGATCTTGGTTGTAAAGTACAGATCGAAGATCTTGTCGCGGATTTCGTCAGGAATTCCGATGCCCTCATCGGCAACGCGCAGCACCGCCGAGTACGCTGCCGGATGCCCGCCTCCGCCGCCGGTTCCGTTCGGCCTCCCAGCCTGCGCCTGATTCTCGCCGCGATCTTCCTCGAGGGTAACTTCCAGCCGGCCGCCATCGGGCATGGCCTGTGCGCCATTCTGGATCACGTTCAGCGCCGCCTGCTTCAGCAGGTCGGCATCCACATTGGCAATCAGCGGCTCCGCCGGTATGCGGCTGATCAAGGTCACCCGGCGCATCGTCAGCTCGTCCGCGGCCAATGCCAGCACGTCGCCGATTACGGGACGAAGGTCCTGCTCCCGCAGTTGCACCTCGACCGGCCGCGCAAAATCCACCAGCGTCTGCACCACGCGGTCCAGCCGCCGTATCTCCGCGTCGATCACATCCAGGTGCCTGGTTGCCGGTCCCTCTTGTTCGCCCAGCTTCGACTTCAGAAGTTCCAGATGCACCACGATGGCGTTGATCGGGTTTTTCACCTCGTGGCCCACGCCCGAGGTGAGCCGCCCGATCGCCGCCATGCGCCGCGAAAGCTCCAGTTCCGATTCGATCTCCGCTGCCGATTCCAGATCGTGCAGCGTTACCAGAGCGCCTAGCCCCTTCTGCGCTTCATCGTCGTTGATAAAGTTCACCGAAGCCTGGATACGCCGTCCGCTTTCGGTGCGAATCTCTTCCTTCTCCATATTCCTGCCGGATTCGATAGCCTCGCGCAGTGTCCGTCCCAGCTGGCTTGAGTCGTCGAGGATTTCGCGCGCTTGCAGTCCCAAAATGTTGTCGCGATCGATCTGCAGGAATCGCCGCGCCGCTTCTGAAACGAGCACCGCGCGCCTGTCCTCGGTAAAGAGCATGATTCCGTCCTGCAAATTGCCCAGAATCTGGTCGAGATTTTCCCGCAAGGCAGAATAGATTTCCTCCACATTGCGCATGCGCTGCCCGATTTTCTCGATTTTGGTGGACACCTGCGCCGCCACGTCCTGCTTCTTAGGCGCATGCTCTTCAATTGGTGCTCCTCCGGCCGCACTCAGGCGGTCGAGCTGCCGGCTGATCTCCGTCATGGGACGGAGCGCCAGGTTGCTCAGCGAAAAAGCCGCCAGCAACGCCGCAATCAGGGCAAATCCCATCAGCCAGAACGCCTTGCGCAGCAGCGGCTCGTAAACAGCGCGCAGCAGCGACGTGTGGACCCCGACGTGGACCGATGCGAAGAGCTTGCCGTTATTCTCGAGCGGCGCAACGATATCCAGAACCTTGGGCTGGCCGAAGACCTGCAGCATCATTCGCACCGGCCCGGCCCTGCGCAGCTCGTCAAAGTCGGGCCGCGCGGGCAGCGGCTTGCCTTCGTTGCCGGGATTGGTGCTCAACAATACCAATCCCTGGCTGTCGCCGATATCCACGTCGTACACCGTGGACGAATAGCGGATCACCGCCACCAGCGCTGCCTGCAGCGTTGGATCGTTTTGCACCGTCTGGGCTACGAGACCGCGCAATTCGCCCGGATTATTCGGATCGACCGTCAGGCCCTTGAGCCCGGCCTCCAGCGCATTCTGCAATGCATACCGCACCTGGTCGGCCACCATCTGGTTGGTGTCATAGGTCTCCAGCACCGCCGCTTTCACCAGTTGGTGGACATACACCAGCGAGACCACCCCGGCGATCAGAAACACCAGGGCCGTAATGGCCAGCACGAGTTTGGTCTTCAGGCGCATGGATACCATCACTCAGCAGCAGACCGCTCGGCGCACCTTTTAAGGCCATTCAGACGCAATTCGCTGCAATCACTTGGTTCGACGCCGATCTGAGCGCATCGGGGATAAAAAACTGCACTTACCGCACCGGAATCGCAACTTTTTCAGCTCTTCACTTCCTGTTGTTCCCGGCCGTATTCCTTGAGCTTGTTGTGCAGCGTCTTCAGGCTCACGCCCAGAATCTCCGCTGCCCGCGTCTTGTTTTGCCCGGTCGCCTCAAGGGTGCGCAGGATCAGCAGCCGCTCCGCCTCGCCCACCGTCGCTCCCACGCGCACGGTAATCGCGCTGCCGTCGGAGGGCGCCGCCGCCTGATCCTTGCCGAATCCGGACGGCAGGTGTCCCGCATCGAGAGGCGCGCCATCGGGACAAAGAATCACCGCCCGTTCGATCGTGTTGCGAAGTTCGCGCGCATTCCCCGGCCAGCTGTAGGCCATCAGCCTGTCCAGCATGGACGGGGCCACGCCAGACACTTTGCGGCCATGCTTCTGGTTCATCTCGCTCACCATGGTTTCGACCATGGGCGGCAAATCCTCCAGATGTTCGCGCAAGGGCGGCATGACGATGTTGAACACGTTGAGCCGGTAAAAGAGGTCGGCGCGCAAATGACCCTCGGCCACGGCTCGCTGCGGATCCCGATTCATCGCCGCCAGCACGCGCACGTCCGT
>JBEKWT010000109.1:0-8600 GCA_049512795.1 Occallatibacter sp. | reverse complement strand
CTATTCCTTCAGTGTCACCGTGATCTTCCGCGCGTCGCCGCCCTCCGGGGCGATGACGATCTCTCCCGTGGCGCGTTTCTTGATGCTCTTGAATTTCTCGCCCCACTCGACGACAACGAGCGCGTCCGGCGTGAGCAGGTCGTCCAGACCCAGGGTCTCCAACTGCCGCTCGCTCTCCAGCCGATAAACGTCCAGGTGATAGAGTTTCACCGGCTTGCCCTCACGCGAGCCGTCGAATTCATGGATCAGCGTAAACGTGGGACTGGTGACTTCATCGGGTTCGGCCGCGTCCAGTGCCTGCGCAATGCCCTTCACCAGCGTCGTCTTGCCCGTACCCAGCTCGCCGCGCAACAGCAGGAATTGCGGCGGCTTGAGCAAACCGGCGAGCTTGCGGCCCACTGCCACGGTGTCCGCGCCGCTTTGCGTGGTGAACTCGTACGTTCTGCCTTCTGCCAGAGCTGCGGCTTCGGTCATGACCAAACCTCAAGCAGGGCCGCGCGATGCGCCTTCAGGCTATTGCATCGAATGCCCCTGCAACCAAACATACCCGTTTTTACCGTCCTCATCAAAATCGTGCGCACGCGATTGAAACGCCCGCGCCAGTTGCGCAAGGGAATCGGTGGGCAAGAGCGTGTGTTCATCGCCATCGCGCACGGCCAGATCCGCCGCCAGCCCGTGCAAATAAACCGCTGCTTCTACGGCTTGCGCCGTTTCGTGAGGATACTGCGCCAGCAAGCCTGCAATCATGCCCGTGAGCAGGTCACCGCTGCCGCCCTTGGCCATCCCCGGATTCCCTGAAGTGTTCACGGCTACGCGGCCATCGGGATGCGCGATGAGTGTCCGCGCACCCTTAAGCACCAGCGTTACACCCATCCGCTGCGCAAAATCGCGCGCCGTCTCCAGCCTACCAGCCTGAACTTCGGTCACGGTGACACCCAACAGCCGCGCCATCTCGCCGGGATGCGGTGTCAATACCAGCGTGCGCCCTTTGGCCGATTTTTTGATCAGCGCCGGTTTCGCGGCAAGAATATTCAACGCATCCGCGTCGACGACCGCCGGTATCTTCGTCGCGCCAAGAAGTCCCGCGACGAATTTGGCTACTTCCGCCCCCTGCCCGAGGCCAGGCCCAAGGGCGAGCACGGATTTTCCGGCGATCAGCTCGGCGATCTGCTTTTTCTCAAGATTCTTCGCTGCGATCTGGCCTTTTCTCGTCGCCAGCAGCGGCCAGGTCATGAGCTCCGGCGCAAACGATGCCACCACTTGCAGCGCCGGTGCCGGGACCGCCGCTGTCACCAGGCCCGCGCCCGTCCGCATCGCTGCGAGAGCGGTCATCGCCGGCGCGCCCGCTTTCCCTCCCGAGGTGCCAAACGTGCCCCCTACAACCAGCACGTGACCGAAATTGCCCTTGTTAGCCGACGCCGCGCGCGGTGCCTGCGCCAGGGCGAGCGACGAGCCGGCCCAATCGATTTTGAGCGCGGAAACAATTGCGGCATCCGGCGAGCCGATGGGCGCGACGACGACGGGTTGATCCCATCGCCTCGTCAGTTGCCCAAAGACGTGCGCCAGCTTGGGCGCAGTAAAGGTGATGACTGCGTCGGCGGGAAAGACCGGCCCCGCCACTGTTGCGCTCGTCTCATCGGCGGGCCAGCCGGAGGGCAAGTCGATAGCGAGAATGGGCGCGAGAATTGGTGCGGGATTTTGTGCTCGCGCGCGCTCCATCCACTCGAGCGCATCGAGCGCCAGCCCCTTCAGCGGCGGTTTAAACCCTGTACCCAGCACTGCGTCCACAATCAGGTCGGTGTTCAGCGCCTCGTTGTGCTCGGCCAGCGTCCTGGCATTCGTGACCACATGGACCCGGACGCGATGGATGGGGCCGTGCTTCAGGCTGTTCAATTCGCTCCACGCCGTGGCGGCATCGCCCGTCAGTTGTTCAGGAGCGCCGAACAATAGGGTGGTTACTTCCAGGCCCGCATCGGCAAGCAGCCGCGCTGCCATCATGCCATCGCCGCCGTTGTTGCCCTTGCCGCACAGCACCGTCACGCGCCGCGCGCGGGGAAATTGTTGGCGGGCGAACGCAGCCACAGCCGAAGAGGCAGTCCGCATCAATTGAATCGACGGAATTCCAAACCGCTCCGTGGTGGCGCGATCGCAGGCCTGCATCTCGGCTGCGGACAGGACGTGCATCGCATTCATGGTACTAGAGCGTGTTTCAAAAATCTGCTTTGTAACAAGGGCACGGCTCTAGCCGGGGCGGAAAAAGGCGGCAAAAAATGGTGTTTTAGCCCCTGAGGGATGACAACTGGAATCTAGACATCTATTTTTGAAACACGTTGCGGAGAGTTCGAAGGCGCGCGCCTTGGATGATGAACAAAGGGTAAGTGACTTACAGCCCTCTACCTGATCAAACGCGCCTGCAGGGAGGTGCGCGAATTGACGCGGGTTAGGACGCAGGCTCCGGTCTTTTCGCAGCGGAAATGGACGGCGGCGGGAAACACCTGCCATTCAGCCGTACGATTCCGTAACCCGGCGACTCCGACAAGAAAAACATGGCCGCCCTGGGTATCGATGGTTCCGCGGAGCGGATTGTCGCCAACGATCACGTCATCGTCGTCGATTGCGGCGGGCAGGTGCTGGATCCTCGGAGAATACCCCAATCCACCGGCACCGGAACCGGATCTTCGGCCATTTGCGGCAGCGTCGAGTTTCTGATGTTTAAGCCAGGCATCCTGTTCGTCGAGCGTGGGAAAGTTGGTGAAGAATTGCCAGGTCGTAAGGCTCTGATACTGCGCCAGCGAACAGGGGAGGCCGCCCGTAACGGTGACCTCTGCGATTTGTCCGTCGGGGCCGGCAATATTCTGCACAGTGTCTCCGCTGGTTGTCTGCATCGGCAGCAGTGCCTGCGAAGGGTCCGTAGGGCCTGTAAGTGGCGCGGCGGTGGGGAGCACGACTTCCTTTTGGCACGCAACGGCGCCGGTGGAATCAAGCAGCCGGATGACGAAAGAAACCGGGTAAGGCGGATTCACTGTCACGGCTTGAAAGCCGGCGGCCTGCTGTGGATCGTCCGGATCGATGTATAGGTGGTAGGCCGCGGCTCCTTCCCAACGGGCGACGAGCCGGGCCCCCAGCCCGGCCGAATCGAACCTGCGGGTTCCCAAATCGACGTATAGAGGCGGAGCTTTCGACTTGGTTACGGTATAGATAACAAAAGCTGCCAACGCCCCGAGCACAAGGATGAAAAGGATCGGCAGGAAGGCAATTGCCCGTTTGGATTTGGCTGCATTCGGGTCCCCTTCGGCTTGCTCGGCAGGCTTCGGCTCGTACATGGCCGTGCGGAAGCCGTAGAGGTCCTCCTGGCTCGCACCCCCAACGGGAGGCACCACCTTATAGACCCGATCCGGCACACTTGCCTGTGTTTGCGGGCCGGCAGACGTGGCCGCTTCACTTGCCTCGATTTGGACGACATCACCCATTAAGCAGGTCCCCATCCTTCGATTCGAGAGACCAGGCCGAAAGAAGTACTGTCAATTGGACCACGCCCAAAGTAGGCCTGCAATAACCACTCCGTGTGATAGGTCACGGGGCAACCCAAAGCGGTACGAGCCCTCCAAAAGGGCATGATCGCCCCGTCCGTAAGTGATCTGCTTGAAAGCCCTCTATGACCACTATCGTCAGAATTCAATCCTTCCTTGAAACGCAATCATCCTCGGCGAGCTGTCCCCACCCAGGCCGACACCTAAGAGGCCGGTCGGGGGCGAGACGGCCCCTTCCAGGGTTCCGAATTTTGGGGGGATGTATGTGCCAGGAACCCCGGCCTGCACATTGCTGGGCAATGCGAAGTTGGGGTGGTTGAAGGCATTGAACATCTGCACATCGAAGCGCATCGATATCTGTTCCCAGATGGGAAATCTGCGCGAAAAGTAGATGTCGGAGTCAGTGAAGTGCGGGCCGCGCACCGAATTGCGGCCGGAGTTGCCGAACTGGCAAAAGGCCGGCGTGTCAGGCATTCCGGACAGGACACCAGTGCAGTCGCCGGTAGTGGGATCGACAACAGAGACAAAGGCGTCGGGGTTGAGCCACTGGAGGGTTCCCGCAACGGTAACGCCGGAGACCGGGGTTTTTTGGTAGACCGGCTGGCCGGGAACGCGGCGGGCATACTGCGGGCCGGCGGACTGAAAGACGCCTCCTTGCTGGCAGCTTGGAGGATTGGTCAGGTCACATGTGCGATGGAGATAGCTGGGAACCTGCGCACTGTATTGCTGACTGAGGACTGAGAACGGAAGGCCGGAGTGCAAGAAGGCCGTCTCGGAAAATGACCAGTTCCGGAACAGAGCGCGCAGCAGAAGATGCTTCGATGCAAAGGGAATCTGGTAGATGCCGTAGGCGGAGAGGTTGTGGCGCACGTCGTAGTCGCAGTTGCTGTATTGGCTTCTTAGCTCGCCGGGCAGCGGGGTGAGAATGCCCTGCGTAGAAAAGGGGAGCAGGCCGCCGTTGGAAACTTCGTCGAGACAGTGGCTAAGGGTGTAGTTTGCGTTGAGGGTGAGGGAGTGGAACTGCTCGGAGAGGCTGGTTTGCAGGCCGTTGTAGTTGCTGCCGGCGTCCGTGCGAAATTCGTTGACATTGCCGAATCGCTGGTCGAGGGGCTGCGCGTATGGGTAAGGCGCAAAGCAGCCGGCGCAGACGTTCTGGTAACCGTTGAGGCCAACCTGAAACGGCTCGTGAAATCCCCGCGTGCCGACGTAGCCAATGCGGACGGCGCCGTGCTCGTTCAGCTTCTGCTCAATGCCGAGGTTGTACTGGTAGTAGTACGGCGTTTTGAGCGTGCCGGTGGGGAAGGTATTGAGGTTGACGGCGAGAGGGCATGTCGGTGCGCCGGGGGCGATTCCGGCGCAGGGCGGGCCACCGGCACTGAAGATCGACTGAAACTGATGGTTGGCAGCGGAAGCTGCGTCGGCTGCGCTGTTGGGGACGCCGGGCGCAATGGCAACGCCCCCCACTTGCCCGCCGAGACCGCCCACAAAAGTCGGAGCGTAAGGAGCATTTGTGGCAGCCAGATCGGCGATCTGGGCGGGAATGATGTCGCTGAAGACACCGAAGCCGGCGTGGATCACGGTTCCCGGCGTGACCTGGTAAGCAAGAGAAGCGCGCGGCTGCCAGACCAGCAGCGGCGTCGAGGGAAACAGGGTTTGCACGCTGGTTTGAATGGCCTGATTGAGCGGCTGGTTGATGGAGTGCGAGAGATCGAGAAACGAGCCGCCGGGACGTGCAAAGAGATGTTGCTGGTTGACGGGATCGGTGTTCCAGGTCGCTCTCACGCCGACGATGAAAGTGGCATTGTGCGTCGGCTTGTACGTATTCATCGCGTAGAGGTCGAGATTGCCCGCGGCGATCCGCTCTTTCAACGAAATGGGAAAGGTCCAACTCTCTGTGTAGGCCGCTCCGTAGGTGAACTCGGCTAGATCGTTATAGACGGCAGTGGGCACGCTGCCCTCGCCCAGATCGTAGTCGCTTACGTCGATGCGGCGAGTGTTGATGCCGAAGCGGTACTCCTGCTTGCCGCGAATCCAGTCGAGGTTGTCGTTGATCTGCCATTGCGTGACGTTGCGGCCCTGGGGATAGATGTTGTTGTTGCCGCCGATGGTGGTAAAGGGAGCTTGATTGCTGCCCGCTGCGAGCAAGATTGGAAAAGTTTGCAGGGACTGGGCGAAGTTGTTGGGCGCAAAGATGCTGCCGTACCAGCTTGCGCCGGGATTGAACTGGTTGACGAGATTGGGCCGGAAGATGTGGGTATAGCCGGCGACCAGCGTGCGCTGGGGCTGCGGAGAATACGCGTTGAATATGACATTGATGGGATCGGTCCAGGCGGCCTGGAGACCTGTGTCCTGCTGGAAGCGGTACCAGGCGGTGTTGGTGGCGTTGATGGTTTCGTCGATCTTGAACACCTCGAGGTTTTCGTGGTCGCTATTCTGAAGCGACTCCTGGCGCTGGTTGGCGCAGCCCAAGCCGTTATCGAGGGGGCAGGAATTGACTTGGACGGCGGTTCCCGCTGTGTTGCCATAGAGGCCAAACATCGACTTGTAGAAGGGCGCCTCGGCAGGCTCGGCGGGGAGCATGGTTCCGGTAATGGGATCCGTTCCTCCTACGAGGAGTTGGCCGAGCACGTACTGCTCGTAGGCGGGCGATGGCACGACGACCTGAGTCACCACAATGGGAAGCGCGATGCGGACGCCCTCATAGGCTGCAAAGAAGAAGAGCTTGTCCTCTCGGATGGGTCCGCCCACGCTGAAGCCGAAGTGGTTCACATTGGAGCGCGGCTTGGGTGTGATGTTGCCCGGCGTGTCGTTGGCGTGGAGAAAGTAATCGTCCGCGCTGAAGAGCGAGCCATCCCACTGCTCGTAGGCGTCGCCGTGGAACTTGTTGGTTCCGGATTTGGTGAAGTAGTTCACCTGCGAGGCGCCGTAGCGGCCCTGATCGACGGAGTAGGAATTCGTATTCACCGTCGCCTGATCGACCGCGTCGAGCCCAATCACGAGATTGGTTGACAACCCGATGTTCAACCCAAGCCAGGGATCGTTCGAGTCGAAGCCGTCGAGAATGTAGCCGTTTGAAGTGGCCGGGAGGCCGTTGTATTCGACGTTCCCGTAGCCGCCTGGGGCCTTGTTGTCGTTGGAGGAGCCCGCGGTGTTCATCAACGCTCCGGGGGCAAACTGGGCGACGAAGGTCAGGTCCGAGCCGGCGTTGGGCAGGTTGGAAATGGTTTTTGACTCGATGGTGGTGGCGGTGTTGGGATTCTCCAGTGTGAGCAGCGTTTGCTGTGCGGTGACTTCGATCGTCTGCGAAGCGGCAGACACCGTGAGGGTGAAGTTAAGAGCGGCGGTGCGGCCCACTTCGACGGCGATGGGCTGCGAGGCCTGAATCGCAAAGCCGGTGGCTCGCACTGTGACGGTATACGTCCCGGGATTGACCTGCGAGAAGAGAAATCGCCCGTTAGCATCGGTTTCTTCCGTACGAATGGCCTGGGTATCGACCTCGATCGCCGACACCTTTGCATGCGGCAGCGCCGCGCCCGACGCATCCACTACCGTTCCGGCGATGGCGCTCGATGTGCCGCTCTGCGCGACCAGGCTACCGCAGTTAACTGAAGTTAAAAGGAGGCACAAGGCCAGAAGGCTGCGGGTTGTTCTTCGGCGCTTCGTTTTTAACCTCCGGGGAACATCGGGAAAATCCGGGAATGCCCGTGAACTTAGCGGCCCATCGCCGTCTCGACCAGCAACCACACATTCAGCACCGCGATGACCGCCGCGGTGAGCCACGCCAGCCCTTGCAGCCAACGGCCATTCGTAAACTCGCCCATCTTCCGGCGATCTCCGGTGAACATCACCAGCGGCACGACAGCGAAGCTCAACTGGAAGGAGAGAATCACCTGGCTCAGGATGAGCAGCTTTTCGGTTCCCTGTTCGCCCATGAATGCGACCACGATGATGGTGGGAATGATGGCCAGGGAACGCGTAATCAGCCGGCGCAGCCAGGGCGAGAGACGGATGTGAATGAAGCCTTCCATCACCACCTGGCCAGCCAATGTTCCGGTAATCGAGGAGTTCTGGCCGCTGGCCAACAGAGCGATGGCAAAGATTGTGCTCGCTCCGGTCACGCCCAGCAGCGGGCTCAGCAGCTTGTAGGCGTCCTGAATGGCGGCAACCTCGAAGTGACCGCTGCGGAAGAAGACAGCGGCAGCGACGATGAGGATAGCCGCGTTGACGAACAAGGCGATGGTGAGCGCCAGACCGGAGTCGACATTGGCCATGTGTATCGCCTCGCGCTTGCCCTCCGGCGTGCGCTTGTAGCGGCGGCTCTGCACAATCGACGAGTGCAGGTAAAGATTGTGCGGCATCACTGTTGCGCCCAGAATGCCAATGGCGATATAGAGCATGGCGGGGTTGGTGACGATGGATGGCGAGGGCACGACAAGATTGCGCAAAATCGGCCAATAATCGGGGCGGGAGAGGAACATCTGCGCGCCGAACAGCGCGATGATGGTGCCGATCAGCGCGATGACCAGGGCTTCAACGTAGCGGAACCCCCAGCGCTGCAACATCAGGATCACCAGGACATCGAGCCCGGTGATGAGCACGCCATAAAACAGCGGAATGTGGAAGAGCAGTTCGAGCGCAATGGCCGATCCGATCACTTCGGCGAGGTCGCACGCTGCAATGGCGACCTCCGCCATGATCCAAAGTATGAAGCTTGCAACGCGGCCATAGCTCTCGTTGCAAAGCTGCGCCAGGTCGCGCTCCGTGGCCACGCCCAGCTTGAGCGAAAGGCTCTGCAACAGAATCGCCATCAGGTTCGACAGCATGATGACGAACAGCAGCGTGTAACCAAAGCGGGCGCCCCCGGCGATGTCGGTGGCCCAATTGCCGGGATCCATGTAACCAACGGAGATCAGAAATCCCGGGCCCAGGAATCCCAGCAGCCGCCGCCAGTAATACGGCGAGCGGGAGACGCTGACGCTCGAATGAACCTCCGGCAAGGAGGGTTCGGTGAGCACGGTTCGGGAGACGACTTCTGTGGACATAAATCTATTTGGGAGAGAGACCGCGAAC
>JBEKWT010000108.1:0-8699 GCA_049512795.1 Occallatibacter sp. | reverse complement strand
CGGCGATTCTCGAGCCGATGCGCAGCAGCCTCTCCGTTCCCGGCCTCGTGCTCAGGCAGACCATCACTTTCTCCGGGATCGGCGCTTGTTCCAGGCCCTGCGTGCGCCGGTATTCCGAGGCGCGGCTGCTCACCTGCTCCGCCGTCGTCCGCAGCGAAAGCTCGCGCAGCATGTTCAGGTTGCCTTTGCGGAAGAAGTTGGCCAGCGACTGCTCCACCTTTTCGGGAGCGTAGATTTTGCCCGCCCGCAACCGGTTGCGCAACTCCTCCACCGTAAGGTCGACGTTCACCACTTCGTCGGCGCGCTTCACAAAGCTGTCTGGCACGGTCTCGCGAATGGTTGTGTTGGCAGATCGATTGACGGCGTCGTTGAGCGTCTCAAGGTGCTGGATATTCACCGCCGTCATCACGTTGATGCCCGCGTCCAGTAGCTCCAGCACGTCCTCGTATCGCTTGCGGTTCTTGCTGCCCGGAACGTTGGTATGGGCCAGCTCATCCACGACAACCGTCTGCGGATGCCGCGCGATGATCGCGTCCACATCCATCTCTTTCAAGTTCACGCCGCGGTAGGGAATCACCTTCAGCGGCACGATCTCCAGGTCGCGTATCTGATCTTGGGTCTCTTTGCGCCCGTGGGTCTCTACCAGGCCGAGCACTACGTCCACGCCGCCCTGATGCCGCATCAGGTAGGCGTCGTTCAGCATCACGTAGGTCTTGCCCACGCCGGGAGCCGCGCCAATGTAGATGCGCAGTCTAGCGGGCTCCGGCTTCTTCTCGAGAACGATCTCTGCCATGGCTCAGCCCACCTCGACGGGATGCTGAGCTTCCTTCGCCACAGCGATCGGCAGCGTGAAGCGGAACGTCGCTCCGTGGCCCAGCCGGCTCTCGACCGCGATCTGGCCGCCCAGCGACTCCACCAGCCGGCGAACCAGCGCCAGTCCAAGTGCCGTGCCCTTTTCGGAGAAAGTATTGAACCGGTCGAATATCGAGCTCAACCGCTCCGCCTCGATGCCACGGCCCGTGTCGCGCACACTGAACTGCACAAAGCTCTTGATCTCCTCGGCCGCCAGCAGCACCTCGCCGTCCTCCGGCGTGTAGCGCAACGCATTCGACAGCAGGTTGTCGAGAATCGATCGCAACGCACGGCGGTCGGCCAGCACTACTGCAAGGTCGGCATAGGCGCTCACTTCCACCCGGATATGCTTCTTCGCCGCCTCGTCGCAGTACCTGTCCCGCGCTTCGTTCAGGGCCTGCAGGGGCCGCAGGCGCTCCAGCTTCATCTCGCGCTTGCCGGTGTCCAGCTCCGCCACCTCAATCAGGTCGGCCATCAGATCGTCCAGAGTTTCGGCTTCTTTGCTCGCCGAAGCCACCAGCTCCGTCTGCAGCTGAGTCATCTCACCGCTGAATCCCTGTGCCAGCGCGTAGAGCCCGCGACGCAATTGCAGCAGCGGGTCGCGCAGCTTGCGGCTGGCTACCGCAATGAACTGCGTCTTGAAGCGGTCGGTGTCTTGCAGACTAGTCACGTCCTCGAGCGTCGTTACTGCGCCCAGCAGCCGCCCCTCCGAGTCGCGCATCGGTGTCGTCCGCAGCCGGTAACTGCGCTCCTGGTTGCCGATCCGCATTGGTAGCATCGACGCGTCACCCTCGGCGGCCACCGCCTTCTGCATCGATACCGCGTCCTGGATCGCGCTCAGGATCTTTTCGCCCCCCGGCGTATTCACCAGCGCCATACGATCGCTTGCCGCTTCGCCCAGCAGCTCCGACGCCGACTGATTCAGCTTCAAGACGTGGCCTTTGCCGTCCGTCACAATAATGGGTTCGAAGATCGACTGCAGCACCGCGTCGGACAGTTGAAACTCCATCTGCCGCCGCCCGGCTTCGGTATCGCGCACTTCGCGCAGCCGCACCGCCATCCGGCTCAACTCGCTCGCAATCACGCCAAAGCTGTCGCGGCTGCTCCACTCCACCCGGTGTTCCAGGTTGCCCTGTGCGATGCGGTGCGCATCGCTCGCCAGTGTGTCAATTGGCCGCAGGACAAAGTAGATGGTGGCGGCCGCAACCAGCGAAGCAGCCCCCGCGATCGCGTAGGCCAGGTGGGTTTGTCCGCTCGCTGCCAGCGCCCGATGCGCCACGGCCACCAGCGCCACAGGCAGGCAGGCCAGGAGCACACAGCCGAGAATCAATCGCTGGGTAAGATTGAGCATGATCGTTGTCCGAGACGGAGAGTGGTGCCTTATCCATTCTCGCGGATGAAGCCGAATCCTGCAAAGTCCGGCGTTTGCAAATGCTGCTGGAATCTCACGGAATCTGGCACACCGCGAGTTGATGGTTGTGCCAGCGGCAGGCAAGGCCATTAGGTTGCGGGTAATTCACCAGCACCCAGTTCACGCCGAAGGCCGCCTTCAGGCGCTCGAAATCACCGAGCTTGAAATCTCGCCAGCCTTCCTCGGCCGCGACCTGGCGCGCCCAATCCGGCCCGAGTTCCGGCACTGTCGTTGCGACGGATGCATCTTTCACCGCATCGGCCAGTTGACTGCGTTCTGCCAGCGCGAGAAAGCCGTGATAATCTTCGCCGGGCGCCTCCATGTAGTAGGGATCAAGCGCAAAATAGGAATTCTCTGGCGTGCTCATTCGAATCCATGCGAAGGCTTGCAGCCAGGGATTGGCCGGTTGGCGCCCCGGCAACTCCAAGTGCTGGCTGCCGGCAAACTCCGTCCGTTGCCACGCGAACATAGATCCATTGGCTATCAGCAGAAACACCGCCCATCGCCACGCATTTCGCTTCAGGACAAACTTCCCCAAAAGGCATCCGGCCATCATCACCAGAAGGAAATAGAGCAAGTGAAGGAAACGCATGGGCTGTAACGGCGTCAGCCGCACCAGCGAGGCCGGCCAAAGCATGGCCATCGCCAAAGCCTGATGAAATGCGCCATAGATGAGCACTGCCGCGGCAAACCGCGCCAGTATCGTCTCTCCGTGCTTGCCCGCGACGCGCCACAGCAACCAGAAAAGAAACAGAGGAGCCAGTGCGCCTAGCCACTCATACCAGGTCCACTTGTGCAGGTCGAAGTACGGCCGGGTATCCAGGGCCTTGCGCCAGCCGGGATTTGCTCCCTCGAAGACCCATCCCAGAGGCATGAACGCGACCATCGCATTGCGCCATCCACGGACGCGTTTACGCACCGAATCCAGCAAGGTCATAGCCAGAATGACGCAAAACGAGATTCCCATGGCGGCCATCAGCGGATGCAGCAGAAGAGCTACAAGTAGCAACGGCGCTGCCTGCCAGTATTTTTCATCCAGGATTCGCCAGATAGCCAGCAGAATCATCGCCGTCGCAAGGGTGCGCGGATGCAGATGCTGATCCACCATGTAGAGCGCGGTTCCCGCCACCGGAAGCGTGAACATGGCTGCGACCAGCGCGACTCCACCCCATCGCGCAGAATCTTCTATAAAGAGCCGGTTCGCGATCTTCTTTACTGCCCACAGAATCAGAAGCAGCGCGGCAAGTTGCCAGGCCAACTCAGCCCATGCCAGAGGAATCCGCGTCCAGCGCACAAAGTGCGCAATCGATCCGTCGAAGGCCGTCGCCTCCATTTGCAGCCGGAAGAATTTCGCGTTGTATGGAAAGAGGGCCGGATTGAGGTCGGCTTTGACGGCAGCCAGGTAGATTCCGTCGTCTTCAAGGCCGGGATGGTAGCCCATCACCAGAAACCCAAGCAGCGTAAAAAAGAGGATTCCCAGAAACTCAAAAGGATTGCGCCTGCGCGCTTGCCGCGGAGTTCCGACCTCCTCGAGTACAGGTGCAACGCAATACGCCACATCGGATAGCATATCGCGCGAAAGCGGTTCGGCAATTGCTTTCCCACGAAGCAGCAAAAACTGAGTGGGTTTTTCCTCAAGAAAAACCCGCCTTGCACGGCGGCCAGGAACAGCACTTGAATTGCGGAGCCGCCTTATAACTGCGGCAGCAGCGAGCGGAGCAACAGGAATGCGGCCACTCCGGCAAAGAACACCAGCGCCATTCTGATCCCCGGTTCCCGGTTTACTTCGGGCACCAAATCCGTTGCCGCGACATAGAGCGCCACTCCCGCCGAGATTGGCAGTCCGAACGGAACCCATCGCGGCACGAGCTGAATCACGAGGACGCCCACCAGCGTAGCGCCCGCCAGTGCCACCGCTGACCAGAAGGCCGTCCTCCGGCTCCGGCCGCTCGCCATCATTACGCTGGCCATGGTGAACCCCTCCGGAGCCTTATGCAGCAGAATGGCGAGAAAGATCAGCCAGCCCAGCCAATTGGAGAGCGCGAATCCCGACCCGATGGCCACGCCGTCGAACAGCGCATGCACGCTCAGGCCGCCCAGCACCGAGTAGCCCGTATGCGCGGAGACAAATTCGCCGCCATGTGTCTCCTCGCCGTAGTGAAAATGCGCATTGATCGTGTGTTCAAGTAAGTGCATCGCGCAATAACCGGCCATGATCAGAACCGGACCAATTGTCGGATTCAGCCGCAGGCTCTCAGGCGTCATTTCGAGCAGCGCGGTTGCGATCAGAAATCCGGCTCCCAACGCGACAAAGTAGCGCAGATAACGCTCCACGCCTCGCGCGCGCACCAACACCAATCCGCCGGCCACGTCGGCCAACGCGGCAATGGTGCCGAGAATTAGAGAGATCTTGAGCATCAGTCTTATCCGCTGTGGCGGATGTGCAACACATCGCCATCCTGCACCACGTACTCCTTGCCTTCCAGGCGCAGCGTGCCCTTGGCTCGCGCTGCGGCTTCTGATCCGGCTTCAAGCAGATTGTCCCAGCGAATCGTTTCGGCGCGGATGAAATGATGCTCCAAATCGGTGTGGATCACACCAGCTGCTTGCGGCGCCTTCGAGCCCACCGTAACCGTCCACGCGCGGCACTCGTCCTCGCCTGCAGTAAAGAAGCTGATCAGCCCAAGCAGCTCATAGCTCTTCCGGATCAGTCGCACCAGTCCGCTCTCGTGGAGCCCGTAGCTCTCCAGGAAATCCGACGCCTCGGCGTCGTCCATCTCCGCCAGCTCCGCCTCCACTTTGCCGCAGATGGCCATCGCGCTGGCGTTGGGCCGGTGTGCGAGCGCATCGAGGTTGTGCCGGCTCACAGCGGACTCAAGATCTGCGCCCAGCGTCGAGCTCTCGCCGACATTCAGAGCATACAAAACTGGCTTTTGCGACAAAAACATGAAGCCACGGATGAGCTTTTTCTCCTCCGGAGTCATCTCGAGTTCGCGCAGCGGGATTTCTCTTTCGAGCGATTCTTTTGACCTGACCAGCAGCGCCTGCTCCCGCTCCAGCTCGCCAGTGCGCCCCTTCTTCATGTCCTTTTCCACGCGCTCCATGCGTTTCTCAACCTGGCCAAGATCGCTCAACATCAAATCGAAGTCAACGTTTCTGGCGTCGCGCAGCGGATCGATTGGCCCCTCATGTGGAACCGAGTCGTTCTCGAAGGCCCGCAGAACATGAATGAGCGCGTCCACGTTGCGCAGGTTCGTGAGGAATGCAGTCTCTTTCAGCGCTTCCTTCCCGATCGCTGCAACATCGACGAACTCCACCGAAGCAAATGTCGTCTTCTTCGGCGAGTAGAGCGCCGAAAGCTTTTCCAGACGCTCATCGGGTACGCGCGCCACGCCAATGTGTGCCTCGCGCGGATTCGCGCGCCCGTGCTCGTCAACCTTGGCTTTGGTCAGGATTTTGAACAGCGAAGTCTTGCCCACCTGAGGCAGGCCGATAATGCCGGTTTTCATAATTGTTCCATCGTCGCCCTTCGACAGCAGGAGCTGCGCGTGCGGACCTTTCCGATGATACAGGAGCAGACAACCGTAAGTTCTCGGGATCAATATGCGCTGCGACGGCCGAAAGGCTGCCCGACAAACGACCGCTGAAGCGCGATCTTCTAGTAGATCGCAGTCATGATCGCCGCAGCAATGTCCATCGGCCAGTGCGCGACAATCAGCGGCGTCAGGCGACGGGTTCGCAAATAGAACAGCATCATGACGAGCACTCCTGGCAGGAATCCAAGGAATCGGAACGCGAGATACTTCCAATCCGGAACAAAGGGCAGGGCGCAATGCTGCAGGGCCCACCAGAAACCCACAAACATCCACGGAATCCACTTGCGGCCAGTAAGTGCCTGCATGCGAGGCAGAACATAGGCGTTGTACGTCGCCTCTTCCGTTGGCGACCAGATCATCCACCACAGCGTGACGCTGTACACGGTCGCCCAGACCGGCAGCGCATGCATGTGGAGCAGGTATCGATTGACGGAATTATCCGTGAATCCGTAGAGCAGCAGCCGCGCGCCGTAACTGCCCGCGAGAAAGAACGGGAAGATCAAACAAAAATACCCCAACCCCAGCCACACATCGCGACCGCCGCGCATCCGCACTGGTCCTAGAAGATCGCGCAGCCTGATTCCCTCGCGCCGCGTAAAGTACTTCAATCCCAGCAGGCAGCCGATGTCGACCAGCGTCCCGTACACTGTCCACCAGTCGCCCGCCGCGCGCCACGGCGTCGCATGTCCCCGCTCCAGTAGGATCAATGCGACCAGCGCCTGGGCCGCCACGAGCAACACCGACCGCGCTGCAAGCAGCAGAAGCGGCCCGGTCCAGCCGATGCGCCCTGCGGCAACGCGCTCTTTGATCGTCCCCGGCAAGTTGGTCTGCGCGAAAGCCCCGGTCGCAGCTTGACCTTCAAAAAGCATGTCGCGGCTCATTTACTGCCGATTCTACTTCCAGCCGCAACTCTGTGTCTGCGATAAGCGGAAAATGGTCGCCAAACCTTCACATCAGGACGGCCGAATCCTCGTCACCCTTTCTCTACGGGCGCGTCGTTTCCGCCCTCGCCATCAACACCACAGCCGCCAATCCGAGCAGCAGGACCGCTTCCTCCACAAATTCGCTTCGATTGTGCAGCTTGTTGAAGTGCGCGGTGGTCGCGTCGGATGCGTTGGCCGTGTCAATAGCGCCCCCGGCAGCGATGCGGTCGCGATCCATCGCGGGAATGATCCCGTATTGCGAGTAGACCGTGCAGGCGATCATGAGCACGACGAGCGCCATAGGCGCCAAGACCGCGCGCGGCTTGTAGATTCCCCAGGCAGGCGCCAGAGCCATCACCGCCAGCGCCACCATTCCCGATACCAATCCCATCCCATGCAGGATGCGAATCAATTGTCCGACGATCGTTCCGGCGGTATGAGTGTCTGGCTGCAGAGTGGTGAAGGTGATGGCGGCAACGATTGGGAAAAAGACTTCAGCGCCGAGCCAGACAATGAAGGATAAAGAAAGCAGAGTCCGAAGCAAAGTCTTCATTGGGGAAGGATACAGGGGAACTCTGCATCGCGAGTAGAAGACGCAGGACTATTCGGGCGGTGTTGACTCATGACCGCTAAAGCCTGAACCTTAGCTTTTCTTCAGCGCCCGCCTTAGCACCGTCTCCAGAGCAGCTTTCTGCTCAGCGTACTCGCTCGGCGAGAGGGTTCCCGCAATCTTTTCGCTCTCCAGCGCAAACAGCTCTTCTTTAAGCGCGTTCAGTAGTGCTGCATTCTTCGCGGCGGGCGAGGCGTTCGCGGGTCTCGGAGCGGAGTAAGCCGCTGGAATTGCGGAATCGGCCGATGCGCCCCCGTCCGCAAGCGCGCCTGCAGGTTCCGGCTTGCGCAGTAGAAACGCCGCTGCGGCCGCGAGTAGCACCGCCAGTGCGCCGAGAATCCACCATTTGTATTTCGACAACGGATCGGGTGTGTTGATGGGTTGGCCAATGCCGCCGCCGGGCTGATTCCCAAGAGCCGCGGCTTCCGGTCCGCCGCTGTCGCTTGGCTGGCCACCCTGTCCATTTTGGTCGTCACGGGCGAATGAACCTGTGCCTGAGACCGAAAACTCAAGCGTCTTACCGGGGGCAACGTTGCGCGCCAGAAACGTTTGAACCGTTGGATCCTGCGGCGATGACTCGAATCCGGCTCCGTTTCCACCGGTAAAGGTCATTGCTTTGGGCAGCACCACCCAAACGGTATCGGCCGGCAGCGTGACCAGAGAATGAAAGCTGTATTTCCCGCTGCTGTACGGCAACTGATATTGAACCTGGAAGAGCGTGCCCTTGGCTTCCTGATCGGGCTGGATCGGGAAGTCGAACGAGTAATGGCCTTTGGGCCCGTCAGGATTAAGCTTCACGCTGGTCGGCAGGCTGCTTGCTCCCGGACGCTGGGCCGAGGCATCGCCAACGGTTGCATCGTCTGGAAGAACCACCTCAAACGACTGTTTGCTCCACTGTGTGCGCGCTGGCGAACTGGCGTTGTGAATGTCATAGCGCTCCACGACGCGGAGCTGACCGTTGTCTGTCTCGATTCCTGTAACGTGCTCGGCGATCGAGATGCCTTCCACCTTCGCAGCCACATCGTAGACCGAGATGTCGCCGTTTCCACCGCCTTGCGGTGCGGCAATAAAGTACTCCGCGCCTTGGTGCGTCACGCGAACCAGGTACGGAACCTGGCCAGGCAAATTCAGGGAGTAGTGGCCCTGTGCATCGGTGCTTGTATGGCCGACTTCGCTCATGCCCGACATCGGCTCCAGCAGCGTCACAGTGTCGCCCGCCGCGGGCTTGTTGGTGGTCTTGTCGGTCACGGTTCCCGTCACAGTGGCGGCCTGCGCCATTGCGCCGGCGAATACGAACAATATCGAGG
>JBEKWT010000107.1:0-17206 GCA_049512795.1 Occallatibacter sp. | reverse complement strand
AGGATTCAACGCGCCGCGGCAGACCGCATTCCGCGGCCGCCGCTCTCGGTGCTCATTGACCACATCGACCACATCGCCAAAGTAGCTGGAGTCGATCATGTTGGCCTGGGATCGGATTTCGACGGGATCAACGGGCAACTGCCGCAAGGGATCGACTCACCCGCCGATTTGCCGAAGATTACGGCGGCGCTGATGGCTCGCGGCTACTCGGCCGAGGACTGCAGGAAGATTCTGGGCGGAAATCTGCTGCGCGTGTTCCGCGAAGTCGAAGCGGTGTCGAAGACAATGCAGGCGGAAGAGCGGCCTAGGATCACCGAGAAGCAGCCTTTCGCGAAGCCGTAGGAATTGGAGAAAGTAGTGACGATTTGTGACGATTGCTTTCAGGAGTTTTTGCATCCGCTTGTTCATGAGTCGATGGAAAAGAACAATCGGTTCAGGGAGAAGTACGGCCAGCACGAACGGTGGGATTGGGATCCCGATTCTGCCACACTGATCTTCTCGGACGCCGGACTGCCGAGCTTGCGGGTTCACTGCTCGGTTGTGGGTACGACTCGAGGCAACCAGTGGGAATGGGGCTGGGCCAATCGCAACATCCCCGATTCTGAAAAGCGCGACATGGAACGAGTCCGCAACTTCGGTGAGGCCAGTGGGTATGGCAGACTCACTTCTCCGTTCCTTGACGCGGATGAATACACCGGTTGGGAGATGACGGCCGTTGCCGTTCACCTCCTCGAAGCACTGGGCTCTTACCGGTTTCCGACCGATCAGGGCTATTGCTATCTCGTCTTTCGAGAGGTCGAAGAAGTTTCGACGGAACAGCGATCGACGATTCAGTAGCCGACTGCGGAAAAAACAGTGAATAGAGGCACTGTCCCTTGCTTCCCTGCTCCGCGCAGCGTTCTATACTGTTCCCCTGCTCGACCAGCTCGTTCTGGAGGCCCTCCGATGAAATCCCTCGCTCCCATTCTCGTTGCCGTTCTTGCTGCGCCGGTGCTTCTTCTGGCCCCGGCTCTTCAAGCGCAAGACCAAAAACCAGCCGCGAATTCTGACGCCACCACAGAGAAGAGCACGAAGGCTTCTGAGCCTGCGCCACTGCCGGACTCAACCACGCAGGGCGCTGTCGACGTGGGCGGGCAGCATATCGCGTACACGGCGATTGCTGGGACGATCACCGTGGGCGCGACCGACACCGACGATGCGCAGCTTGGTTCGGACGGCAAGCCGCTGCCAGGATCGCAACTTGCGCTTTCTGCGCCGAAGGAGCCAGCCGATGCGCCGCCGGTGGCGCACATGTTTTACGTGGCCTATTTCAAGACGGGCGCGAATGCTGAGGATCGGCCGATTACATTTTTCTACAACGGAGGGCCGGGCAGCTCGACCATGTGGCTGCACATGGGCTCGCTGGGTCCAAAGTATGTGGAAACGGCCGGCGACACGCACCTGCCGGGCGCTCCATACAAGCTGATCGACAACGCATATAGCCTGCTCGACACAAGCGATGAAGTATTCATCGACATGCCGGGCACGGGCTTCGGGCGGCTGGCCGGCAAAGACGCGGGCAAGGCGTTCTGGGGCGTGGATCAGGATGCGCAGGCATTCGCGCGATTCATCGCGCGATTCCTGGTGAAGTATGGCCGCTGGAACTCGCCGAAGTTTCTCTTCGGCGAGAGCTACGGGACGACGCGATCGGCGGTGCTGGCGGACGTTCTGGAGAACGAGAAGAGCATCGACCTGAATGGCGTGATGCTGCTGGGGCAGATCTTCAACTTTCCCATCGCGACAGGCGGGTCGCTGCCGGGCATGGATCTGCCCTTCGAGCTCGCGCTGCCCACCTACGCGGCGACCGCGTGGTACCACAAGAAGCTGTCGCCAGAGCCGCCGGCACTCGATCCCTTTCTGAAACAGGTCGAGGACTTTGCGCTGGGCGATTATATGCACGCACTAGCGCAGGGGAACAATCTGAGCGATGCGGAAAAGCAATCGGTGGCCGAGAAGCTGCACGAATACACGGGGCTGCCGGTGGATTACGTCGTCAAGGCCAACCTGCGCGTGACCGCCAACGAATTCGAAAAGACCTTTGCCGACCCGGAGGGCATGACGACGGGACGCTACGACACGCGCTTTCTGGGTCCGACGCTCGATCCATTGAGCGAGGGCGCGGAGTACGATCCGCAGAGCGCGGCAATTTCGTCGGCCTATTTTTCGCTGGTGAATGTGTACCTGCGGCAGGACCTGAAGTACGGCGCCGGCGAGACCTATCTGCCGCGTGCGCTGTTCAACGGCGCTCCATGGGACATGACGCGAGCGGGCGGCAGAGGCTTTCGCAGCGCACTGGGGTTGAATGTGGGCGACGATCTGGCCGAGGCGATGAAGACCAATCCGCGGCTCAAGGTGATGGTGAACGACGGCTACTACGACCTGGCCACGCCGTTTTTTGCCGCGGAATACGAAGAAGAACATCTGCCGATCCCGGCGTCGTTAACGAAAAACATCGAATACGACTGGTACGAATCCGGCCACATGGCCTATGTGCGCGACGAATGCCGCAAGCTACTCCACGACCGGGTGGCGGCTTTTATCAAGAACGCGGACAACCCACAATAGCTGAAATAAAATTTGGCTTGGACGTCGCAAACACCCCGCGCCTGTGGTGATGAGGCCAGCCTCAATGCTGGCTGCAGAGAGAGCTGTATGTCGCGGGGGGTATACTTGTGCATCCCCCATCCGAATGACGCTCCGCCGCAGCGTTTGGCAAGTTCTGCACTGCCCCGCCTCGCGCACCTGGCGCCGTCCACATTCTTCTTCGAGGTAGACCAATGCAATCGCCTGAGCCGACAGACGCCCGCGTTACATGGACCTGGGCAGATCTTTTCAGTACTTATCGCTTCTGGGGCCTCTTTGCGGTGTTCGTTCTCGCCGGATCGGCGAGTGAACTCCATTTCTTTTTTGATTTCCAGCGTTTCCATGACTCAACCATGGATACCGTCGAACACATCATCGGCGTCACGAGGTTCATTTGGGTTCCGCTTTCGCTGGTGCTGGCTTGGATAGCCGTTCGCACTCGACCCAAGGTTGTGTTGCTCGTTGTCGCAGCGCTGGCCGCCGCGGCTTTTCTTACCACCCTCATTCCGGATTCACCCAGCATGTTTGGATTGGTCCTCGAGTCCATCCTGGTTCCGTTGCTCAGCGGAATCATGGTCATTCTGGTTCCCGTGCTGATCGGCGGAGCGTGCGGCTCAATCGCATCCATCCTTGTGGCGTTCGGCCTGGCCATAACCTTTGACACTTTGGCCGAATCCGGCGTTGTGCCGTTGGTGGGCTCGACTATCGATCATTACGGCGGAGCAGCGGGGGGCTGGATCGGGTTTGCCCTGATCCTGATCTCGATCGTGCTTCTCATTCCAATTCAAGGAAACCTTTTTACCGTTCCTCCACCGGAGCGTGGCCGCTCGTTCGCGCCCGTGCATCGCGATCCAATTGTGGCTGCGCTCCTCGGCTGTTTTGTGCCTTTCTACGCGGTGTATTGGCTTTACCGGATCCACGGCGAAGAAGCGTATGTGAAGCCATCGCGAAAGCTCCTTTCGCCGCGCGTAGCGGCGTGGATTTCGGTGATCCCGTTCATCAGTGAATTGATGATCCCGTTTATGCTGTCGACTCTGGCCGACCACAACAACGAAGTGTCTGAGAGCTCTGGAGGCGGGCGCGTGCAGCGTCCCTGGGCTGCATTCCTGTGGGGGTTGCTCCTTCCTCCGGTGGCAATCGCTATCATCCAGTCCAAACTGAACGAGGCTGCGGAACGTGGAAAGCACCTGCAATCCGAACCTGCTGTTTGAAAGGCTCGACAGCGGCAATGCAACCCATCGACCGGAAACGGAACTCGACCGATGCCGGCGCGGAGAAGCTAGCGGCGGCAGCTCAGTTCTGTGTGCTGGGCCGAAGCGGCATTGAGTAGACTAGCGCCGGACGATGGCGCGCGTAGTAGTGCTCTTCCCTGCCCTTGCGCGCGTAGCCGCGGCTTTCGTAGAGATGGATGGCAACGGAGTTGTCGACGTCCACATGCAGCCAGATGGCGACGGCGCCTGCCGTCCGGGCGGAGTCTTCCGCGCGCTGCAGCAGCTCGGCGGCGATGCCGCGGCGGCGCGAAGCCGGGTGCACTTCAATGGTCTGGATGTAGGCGACGGTTCCTTTCGGCATCGTGGTCCACTCGACGATGGCGAACCCGGCCATCGTTTTGTTTTCCCCGGCGCTGTCTTCAGCGATCCATGTGGCGGAGTCGGGATTGGCGATCAGCTTACGCATCCAGGCTCTGCTGTAGCGGATCGGCGGCTGGAAGCAAAGTTCTTCGAGTGCGTAGAGGGCGGCGAAGTCGGCGGGCTGATAGGGGCGAAAGCGCATGAATGCGGGGACCGAGGGAACCGGGGAACGACACGACCGATGAGGGTGACGCCTTGCTCACACCAGCTGCAGTTCTTTGTCCAGTTGCCTAACGACGATCAAAAGAGAAAATCAAGTGTGAGGCGGCGACGTTTATCAGCGGGCCTTTTAACGAGCGCGGGTCCACGTAGCGTCGAGAAAGCTCTCAATGCCCTTCGCATCAACCAATTCGACATGGTTGGACCAGCTGTCAGGCCCGGCAGAAATAATGGTCTCCGCCTTCGGCTGCGTGCCGGATAGGTTCTGAAAGTGCCAGGCATGGTTTTCGGCGCTCTTCAACTGAAGTTGTGCTGAGGCGGGCTGCGCAGGTTGCGCGTCGGCGTTGAAGAAGTGGATGTCAATCACAATTCCAGCGGCGGTTTCACGAATCACGGTAAACTCCAACCACACGACATTACCGCCGGAGATGATGCGCAGCATGCAAGCCATGGACCCGCCCTCGGGCTGGGAACAGGTCTCTTCGGCAACTCCGCCAGAGACGTTTGCGTGCCAAGCGCCGGTCAGCCAGGCCAAATCGCTCACTCGCGCCCGATCCTCAGCCTGTGACGCAAGAGATATCGCGAACAAGACGACAAGGACTCCGAGAGCACGCTTCATATTTCCCTCCAGTTGAGGTTCGCTACACTTTGGCTTCGAGGTCCGCGATCACGTCGAAGAAGCGCTGGTCGAGCTTGCGGTTTGTGCTGATGGCGTCTTTGATGGGGATGTCGGTGATGTCGGTGCCGTGAAGGACCGCGATGCGGCCCCATTTCTTCTGGTGCACCATGTCGATGGCGTGCAGGCCGTAGCGCTGCCCGAGGACGCGGTCGAAGGCAGTGGGAACGCCGCCGCGCTGGGTGTGGCCGAGATTCACTGAGCGGGTTTCATAGCCGGTCTTCTTTTCGATGAGCTCGGCGAGCGCTTCGCCAATGCCGGAGAGGCGGACGTGGCCGAAAGAGTCGACTTGCTCGGAGCCGATGACCTGGCCGACCTCGGGAAGATGGCAGCCCTCGGCGACCACGACAACACCGTAATGCTTGCCGTGATCGTAGTTGTACTTGAGCAGCGCGCAAACGTGGTCGATGTCGATTTCCTTCTCGGGAACGAGAATGACGTGGGCGCCTCCGGCGATGCCCGAGGCGTAGGCGATCCAGCCCGCGTCGCGGCCCATCACTTCAATGACGATCACGCGATTGTGCGAGTCGGCCGTGGTGTGAATGCGATCGACGGCCTCGGTGGCGATCATGACCGCTGTGTCGTAGCCGAATGTTTGGTCGGTGCCGCTGATGTCGTTGTCGATCGTTTTGGGAACGCCGACAGCGTTCACTCCGTGCTCGCTCAAAAACAGCGTGACCGATTGCGTGTCGTCGCCGCCGAGCGCGATGAGGGCGTCGATCTTGTTGGCCTTGAGGACTTCCTGCACCTTGTCGATCCCACCAGGAATCTTTTTCACGTTGGTGCGCGAAGAGTGCAGGATGGTGCCGCCCCGGAGTTGAATGCCGTCGACCGCTTCGAGCGTGAGCGGAATGAAGTTGTTATCGAGCACGCCACGCCAGCCGTTCAGGAATCCAATGAACTCGTCTCCGTAGTGGTTGATGCCTTTTCTGACAGCCGCATAAATGACCGCGTTCAATCCGGGGCAGTCGCCGCCGCCGGTCAACAAAGCAACTCGCATCGTAAAGTCTCCTCGTAGTGTTTCATCGGCTCCATGAGCCGGATAATCAATCTGTGCGCGAAGCGGTTCCGGGGCCGGGAGGATCACCGGCGTTGCGCAATAAACAGTGTATCGCGGCGCTGTCAACGGGAATCGTGACGGGGAATACAGGGACCAAGGGACCAAGGGAACGAGGAACGAGCGAGCGAAAGGCAGTGGACGGTGAACAGCGATCAGTGGTCAGTGGCGAGTGCGGGTCTGGCGACCCGCACGACAGGCGGTCTGAGTCCGGCGCTACCATAAGGTATGCCCGAAAGTGGCGCTGGATTCCTGCTTGCGATCGTCGGCCTGGTTGTCATCGTGCTGCTGGTACTGCTGCAGTTGACGCGGCTGGGCTACCTGATCCGCGCCACAATCCCAGACCGGCCGCGGCAGCGGATGTTTATCGCGTCTGTCGCCTTCCTCATCACTTTTGCCGGCGTACGGCTTCTCGTCCACCGGATCGCTAACCACGAGGGACGGATGCAGTGGGTGATGGTGCGCGGAATGCACATTCACCACCTTGTTTGGGGCATTCTGATTTTACTTTTGGTGGGATACGGCTGGCTGCTCGACATCGGATGGTCGCAGTCGCCGATGTCCATCTTTCTGGGACGGCTGATGGCGGTGAGCTACGGCGTGGGTGCGGCGCTCACGCTGGACGAGTTCGCCTTGTGGTTGAGCCTGGAGCCCGACGTCTACTGGACCCACGAAGGCCGGCTGAGCATCGACGCCGTGATCATATTTGGCGCGGTGCTCGGGGTGGGAGCGTGGGGCGCGCCATTCTTCGGAGCCCTGCAGCGCATGTGGCACAAGCGAAAACTGGTGCGCAGCGGCATCGGCCAGCTCAGTGCGCCTATTCGCCGCGGGCGGTTGCTTCGTCGGCGTAGAGTTCGTCGATCACCGCCGAATATCGCGCCGTAAGGACGCGACGCTTGATCTTCATGGAGGGGGTGAGCTCTCCGGAGTCCTGCGTCCACTCGTCGGCCACGATGCGGAAGCGCTTGAGGGTTTCAAAGTTGGCCAGGGCGCCGTTTACCTCTCGGACAATCTCGGCGTAGAGCGCGATGACGCGCGAGTCAGCGACGAGCACGGCGCGCGACTCGGCCGCAATTCCATGATGGCGCGCCCACTCTTCCAGGGCGGCGAAGTTGGGCGAGAGGAGAGCGCAAATGAATTTGTGGCGATCGCCGATGAGCGCGGCCTGCGCCACGAGCACGTTGTTCTTCAGCTTGCTCTCGATCGGCTGCGGCGCGACGAGCTTGCCGCCGGAGGTCTTGAGCAGTTCCTTCTTGCGATCGGTGATGTAGAGAAACCCATCGGCGTCGAGATGTGCGATGTCACCGGTGCGGAACCATCCATCGCTATCAAGACACTCTGCGGTTGCGGCGGGCTTGTGCCAGTAACCGGCGAAGATTGAGGGACCGCGAACGAGCAGCTCGCCATCTTCGGCGAGCTTGAGCTCGATATTGGGCAGGGGCATGCCAACCGAGCCCATGCGATGACGAATCGGCGTGTTGAGAGCAATGACGGGCGAGGTTTCAGTTAGGCCGTAGCCCTCCCAAAGAGCGATGCCCGCAGATGCGAACCAGCGCGCCGTGTCGATGCCAAGGGGCGCGCCGCCGGAGACGAAGATTCTTACGCGTCCTCCGAAGGCTTCGCGAACTTTGGAGTAGACGAGCTTGTTAGAGAGCTTCCAGAGGAGTGAACTGGGCTTGCGGCCGTCGTAGACCGTATCGGCAAAGCGCGCGCCTTGACGGATCGCCCATCCCAGCAGGCGCTTCTTGACCGGCGATTGCGCGGCCTTTTGCTCGACGGCCTGGCGGATTTTCTCAAAGACGCGAGGAACGCCGACGATAACCGTGGGCCGGATCTCGCGCATGGCCTGCGGCAGCTTGTCGAATTGCGTGCAGTAGGCGACCTGCGCGCCGTGGTTGTACATCACGTAATCGAGGGCGCGGGCGGTGACGTGCGAGAGCGGCAGAAAGGAAATGCAGGCGTCGGTGGAATTGAAACCGAAATCGACGGCGGCGAAGTTCTGATTCGCAGCGAAGTTGCCATGGGTAAGCGCGACGCCTTTGGGTTCGCCCGTGGTTCCCGAAGTATAGATGAGCGTGGCCAGATCGCCCGGCTCAACGGCGCGAAGGAGCGCGTCGAAGACGGGATCGCGCTGAGCGCCGAGCGCGTCCACATCGGCAAGCAGCCCGCTCATGGCGACGGCGCCGTCAGGAGCAGGCGAGTCCATCATGATGATTTGCTGCAACTGGGTTTGCGCGCGCACGGAGTGAAGCTTGTCGAATTGCTGGCGGGTGGAGACGACGGCGATTCGGCAATCCGCATCGGTGGGGTAGAGCGGCACATCGGCGGCACCTATTGCGAGAGCGGCAAAATCGGTGACGGCCCACTCCCAGCGATTCTCGCTGATGATGGCGATGCGATCGCCCTTCTGAGCGCCAAAGCGCAGAAAAGCAGTGGCCAGCGCGCGGACGCGTTGATACATCTGATCGGATGAGATCGGGTGCCACTGGCTGAACTCGTCCTGCCAAAGAACGGCGCGCGGATTGGCGGCCGCGGCAATGCGAATAAAGAGGTCATTGATCGTGGAGATCGAAGAGACAGGGCTCATTGTGTCGTAAACGGAATCGGGCCAATCGTAACACCCGGGCCTTGGAGAGTGTACCAAAAGTACAGGGATCAGGGATCAGGGAACAGGGGGTCATTGCTGCCTCCAGCTTTCAGCCGTCAGCTTGAAGATTTCCGGGAGAAAGGGCGAGGGGCGAGTTGCGGAGAGGCAGACGAAGCGGGGAGTAGAAACGCGAGTGACGACGGAAGGGCGAGGAGTCCGGCGGGCGCCGGACCCCTCGTTGAGCGTTACGGTAGGGCGTAGACGGTTTGAAGAACCTTCTGCTTGAGGCTGTCAGGGAGCGGCGCGTAGGAGAGAGACGAAACCTCGCCTTCGCCCGAGTTGATGGACCAGCTCAGCAGATCCTTGATGACCTTTTCCTTCGCCATATCCGAAGGATGAGTGGGAATAAGGAGATAGGTAAAGCTGGAGATGGGATAGGATTCGGCGCCCGGAGCGTTGGTTATGGAGACGCGGTAATCGGCGGGGATCTTTGCAGTGGCCGCGGCGGCCGTCACACCCTGGATTGATGCCTTGACCCAGCTTCCGGACGCATTCTTGATGGAGCCGAAGTCGATGTGGTTCTGCAAGGCATAGATGAGCTCGACGTAGCCGATGGCGCCGGGGAATTCGCGCACCTGCGCGGCTACGCCCTCATTGCCCTTGCCACCCACGCCGGTTGGCCAGTTGATCGCCGTGCCCTTGCTGGGGCCGCCGGCCCAATCGGGGCTGACTTTGCTGAGATAGTCGGTCCAGATGAAGGTGGTTCCGCTGCCATCGGAGCGATGAACAACGATGATTCTGTCGCCGGGCAGATTCACGCCCGGATTGTCTTTGGCAATGCGCGGGTCGTTCCAGGTTGTGATCTTGGAGAGGTAAATATCGGCCAGCACGTCGGGGCTGAAGCGAAGGCTTTGGACCCCGGAAACGTTGAAGATGGGAACGACGGCGCCCAACACGGTGGGAATGTGAACCAGCTTGACCTTGGAGGCGGATAGCGCTGCATCGGTCATGGGCATGTCGGATGCGCCAAAGTCCACCACGCCATTGGTGACCTGCTGAATGCCGCCGCCGGAACCGATGGACTGATAGTTGATTTGAACGCCGGGGTGGGCAGAGCTGTACTCGCTAAACCACTTGGAGTAGATGGGGTACGGGAATGTGGCTCCCGCGGCTGTGATCTTTTGAGCCTGAGCCGCGCTCAGTGCAACCGCGAACAACGCAACGACAAGCAATGATTTCTTCACGATTCGCTCCCTTTCAGAATTGCTGCCGGAATCCATTCTCCACGCGGATTGTTAAGGGCAGTTGAAAAGAAACTGGTATTGAGAGACAGAAGCGAAGAATCACAAAGCAGACCATTTTGACGGAGTGGCTAGCCAGAGAGATAGGCCGGCGTTTCCGATGCGAGAATCCCAACCCTCAAGCGCCCCGGATGAGCTGCCGGGCTGATTCCGAAGGAGATTCGGTCAGATTGCCCCTGCGGATGTACACTGCTCCGGGATCGAAATCCGTGGTGGAAGCCGTCCCGGTTTCGGGCCAGATCCCCATCGAAGGAGAAAGAATGAACGCCTTGCGGTTTTCGCGGCTTGGGGGTTCCCTTGCAATCGCCTGTCTGGCTCTGGTTTTGCTCGCAGGCTTCCCATCACCGACCATCGCGCAGCAGACCAATGACAGTGGATCAGCAAGCCCGAACCTGCCGGCTGGCGCATCGCCAGACGTTGTTCCCATTCCGGCCGATGTCGATTGCGCGGTTAAGGGACTCGACCTGGTCGAAACTGCAAACGGCTGGATTGCGAAAGAGGCCACCGGCCTCTCCTGTTCTATTTCAGGTCGGGGCCCGGCAGGCATCAAGACCGTGGAATTCCTTTCGAAGGCGCTGATTAACGGGATAGCGACAACGAAGGAATTCGGTGAAGTCACTTTCACGGTGAACGGCGTGCCGCCGGGAGGCGGAACGACTCTTCCCAACGGGGGCAGGGTTACCGAAGTCGAGTCTGCTCTCACTGAGAAAGACGAAGGATTTCTGACGATCGCCCTCCACCCCGATCAAATGAGCGCATTTCGCGCGTATCTTAGCGCGCCGACGCCCTTCGAAGCATCCGTTGCGTCTTGCTCCGCAGGTGCAGCGGCGGCGTGGCCGCCCAATGTCAAGATCAAGAAGCAAGAGACAATATGGCGGATCGTGGATTTGGGAAATTGCAGCGTCCATTATACGCAGGCAATCGATCTTGACGTTCAAACGAGCGCTGGAATGTTCATGACCTTTTCCGGAACCATCACCCTGACCCCCAATCGTATGCAAAGCGGAGTCAGCGCCCATGTCACTTCCCTCGATGCATGGAAGGTTCCGGTTTCGATTCCGGGCACGTTCGCGAACATACGGGGTCAAGTGTCCGGAATGGCGATGCTGATTGGAGGTTCGGACGGCGGCGCGCAGCAGGAACAGCCACAGATTCACGGCGGTGAAGGATTTCTGGCCGTGATCTTCAAGGACATTGGAGACAAGAAGAAGGTTAGAGTCGCCAGCTTCATTGCCGACACGGTGGCAAGCGACGCGGCTGCAGCTCCCGTCTTGAAGGATTGATCCGCGCAGTGATGGCCAGGATTCACTCGCTTACGACGCACGAACTTCAAACCTCGTTTTGGCGCGCCCTCTTTCATTTTCAAGCCGTCGTGGCGTGGGATTCATGCGTCTGGGGATGGGCCGCCTGGGGGACCGTTTGCGGCGCGGGCGCAAGGGGCAGCGTGAAGTGAAACGACGCGCCGTTGCCGAGCTCGCTTTCAGCCCAGATGCGCCCGCCGTGGGCGAGCACGATGTGCTTAACGATGGCCAGACCAAGGCCTGTGCCGCCGGACTCGCGCGAACGGGCTTTGTCGACGCGATAGAAGCGCTCGAAGATGCGTTCCAGATGCTCGGAGGCGATGCCGGGGCCAAAGTCCTGAACGGTGAACTCGACCTCGGAGGCGAGCAGGCGCGCATCGACGCGGATGCGCTTGCCTGATTGGGCGTATTTGAGGGCGTTCTCCATGAGATTGCCGAAGACCTGATGCATGGCGTCGGGATCGGCCATGACCAGCGCGTCGGGCGCGCCCGCTGATTGAAGCTTGACACCGGAGTCGACGACGATGCCGCCGATGGAGTCGATGGCGTCCTGAAGAAGCACGTTGGCGCGGACTGGCTGAGGCGAGAGCTTGTAGTCGGGGCTTTCGACGCTGGCGAGAGCGAGCAGATCTTCGGTAAGGCGATTCATGCGGCTGGCGTTCTTCAGAATGACGCCAAGGAATTCGAGGGTGGTTTCCGGGCTGGGATTGGGATCCTCGATGAGCGTCTCGACGTAGCCCTGGATGGAAGTGAGCGGCGTGCGCAGCTCGTGACTGACGTTGGCGACGAATTCGCGCCGTGATTTTTGCGCGGCCTCGATGCTGGTGACGTCGTGGAGAACGACGAGCGCGCCACCGGCGGGCAATGGCGCGGCGTTGACTTCAAAGACGCGCCCCGGCGCAAGCAGGCTGGCGCGGCCGACGCAAAGCTCGCGGCGTTCCAGCGCGCCACGGACGCAGGCCAGCAGCTCCGGGTCGCGCACCGAGTGGACCAGCGGGCGGCCGGGAGCGAGCTGCGATCCGACGATGCCTTGCATGACGGCATTGGACCAGCGAACAAAGCCGGCAGAGGTGATGGCGACGACCGCTTCCTGCATCGAGTCCAGCATCACGGCCAATTCGGCCCGCCCGCTTTCTAGCTCCGCAAAGTCATTTGACAGGCGCACCGCGGTTTCGTTGAGGGCGGCTTCCATGGAGGAGATCTCGTCGATTCCGGCGATGGGGCGGACGGTTGGGCCGGTCGAATCGATGCGGGCGCTGAGATCGCCGCTGGCGATGCGGTGGGCGAAGCTGACAACGCGGCGCAAACGAATGGAGATCCGGTTGGCGACGAAGGCAGCGAGGGGAAGGGCAAATACGAGCGCGATCAGGGCTGACCACAAGGCTTCGCGGCCAAGCATTTCGAGCGTTCCCTCGGTCGAGTGCAGCACGAAGCGCTGAACGACGAACTCGATCACCAGCGCCTGAAGCGCCAGGAGGAGGACAAAAAGCCCAAGCAGCCTGGTGAAGAAGTTGGAGGTCATAAAAACAGCTCTCAGCTGTCAGCCATCAGCCTTCAGTCTTGCCGTTTCAGAATTCACTCCCGGTATCGGGCCAACTGTTCGCTGACGGTTGAACATTTTGCGCCAGTTTCCTGAGAAGATGCTGAAGGCTGAGAGCTGAAGGCTGACGGCTCGCGTTCATTCGCCCTTGGGCAGTTCAAAACGATAGCCGGCGCCGCGCACAGTCTTCAGGTAGCGCGGATTCTCCGGGTCGATCTCGATTTTCTCACGGATACGGCGGACATAGACATCGACCGATCGGGGCGTAACGAAGCGGGCGTCACCCCAGACGGCGTCGAGCAGGTGATCGCGGCTGAAGACGCGGCCGGGGTGGCGCGCCAGATAGTCGAGCAGGCGGAACTCGGTTGCAGTGGTGGTGGTGAGCTCTCCGCGGACCTTCAACTGCATTGCGCCGGCGTCGATGATGATCTCCTCAAAGCTGATGATGGAGGGCGATGTGGGCCGCTCGAAGCGGCGCAGCACGGCCTTGACGCGGGCCACCAGCTCGCGCGTGGAGAACGGCTTGGTGATGTAGTCATCAGCTCCCAGCTCGAGGCCGAGGACGCGATCGTTCTCCCCGGCGCGGGCGGTCAGGAAGATGATGGGGATCGTGGAAAGTCCGGCATGATTCCGCAGACGGCGGCAAACATCGAGGCCGTCACCGCCGGGAACCATGATGTCCAGGAGAAACAGCGCGGGAGGCCTGCGCTCGGCGTCGGGAATGAGATTGGTGGGGGTGTGAAAGAGGCGTGTTTCAAAGCCCGCCGCCTCAAGATGATGTTGCACCAGCCTGGCTATATCAGTGTCGTCTTCCAGAACAAATACGGATTGGCTCAAAACCATCAGTCCTCGTCCCGCGGCCAGTTCGGTTGCTCGGGATCAGTTGACCGCTGGGAACCAAGAACAGAGTAGAACAATCAGGCAAAGGGAATGCAAACGTTTGATGAATTTGGTTGGGGGCGAAGATGGCGGGTCTTGTTCTATTTTGGCTTACCGCGCCATTCCGCCTGAACAAGGGATCTCCTGCCGAATCCTCAGCGCTTCTTGCCCTTCTTCGCGGCCGGCTTCTTCGCTGCTGGCTTGGAGGGCCTGGCATGGGCCTTTTTGACGGGCTTTGCGGGCGGCTTTGGCTTGGGCTTCGGCTTCGCGGCCTTAACCGGCGCGGGTTTCTTCGCCGGCGCCTTTGCCGCGGATTTCTGAGCCTTGGTGCCGGGGGCTTTGCCCTTGGCTGGGGCCGGCGCTTTGACGGCAGACTTGGCCGGCTTTGCGGATTTGAGCTGCGCAGCAGCGGCTGCAGGCTTCTTCACCACGGTTGCGGGCTGGCCCTTCGCCTGGTTCTTAATTTCAGGCTTGAGTGGCTTTGCCGGAGCCGCCGACGCGGTGGGTTTTGCCGCAGCCGGCTTAAGGGCGGGTTCAGGTTTTTGTCCCTTCTTGCCTGCAAGCTTTTTGCTTGCCGGCGCCGCCTCGGCTTCTTCGGCCTCCAGCTCATCCTCTTCGTCGCCATCTGCATCCAAATCGACTGCGAGGGCGCCCTTGGGCAGAATGGCCAGGTCGAGCTCCTCGTCATCGGCGCCGACGGGCTCAACATCCTCATCCACCAGGACGTCCTCGGCGTCTTCGTCTTCAATTGCCTGCTCTTTAATCCGTGCTCCTGCTCGGCGTGCACGAGAGCGCTTGATGCTGACCTGAGGGGGTGGTGCGGGCGGGGAGTACGGCTCGAGAAATGCGCGCATCTCTTCCGGCGTGGTGAGTTTGCCATCGATCAGCTCGAGGAAGATCTTCTGGACAAGTTCGCCGTAGATCGGCAATTCGGGAGTGATGCGCATCTCCTGCATGAGCAGATGCGGGATGCGTTGACGGGCTTCAGGCCACACCTTGAGGAAGAGATTGAAGCGTTCCTGGACGGCCTTGTCCTTGCTTACAAAGCCAAGCCAGAGAATTGCTTCTGGATCATAGCTCATGAAGAGCTTGAAACATGCCGAGGGTTTGGCATTTTGTTTCGAAAGCAGCGCTTTCGCGAAACCCGAGGCCAATGAGTCCAACTTGTTCCACTCTTCGACGAAACCGGGGCGCAAGAGAGATTTCTTCAGCGCCGAGAGGTCGCGGGAAGGCAGCTTGGCTGTGAGTAACTGCATTTGAGCGGCGGACATGTCTGGATGAATGCCCTGGAGGAGCAACTGCACTGCCAAATCATGGAGGGCGTTCAGCTTGGCTTCATCTGCCCTGGCAGACGTCCATGCTGGAAAGAGAACCTTCATCCAGCCCTCGGCTTCGAGGGCGCGCAGGACCTTCAGGCCGTCCTCCTCGTGACCGATCTGCTCCAGCTCCTGCTTGCGATCATGAGCGGAGAGGAACTCGATGACGTTCTCGCTTTTGGCGTTGTCGTAGCGGGTCTGGGTTCTCGGATCCATCTCCCAGCCGAGGCGGGCACGGTAGCGGACGGCTCGGATCAGAAGCGCAGGGGACTCAATGAAGCCGTAATTCGAGACCAGACGCAAGGCGCGCATCTCAATGTCGGCGGCGCCGTTCAGCGGGTCCATGAGGAGGCCGAAGGATCCCTCGTTGAGCGAGATGGCCATGGAATTTACGGTAAAGTCGCGGCGGCGGAGGTCCTCCTGGATGGACGCGAGATGAAAGACCGGCTTGCCCGGCTTGGGGTATTCCACGCGGTGTGCGCTGACAACGTTGACGCGGACAGTGCCCGGAAAACACAGGTAGAGGCTGCGCGAAGGCTCGTCTTCTCCCCACAGCTTTCCGCCCAGTTTTTCCAGTGGTTTCTTCAGCTTAAGAGCGTTCCCGTTCACCGCAACCTCGAGCTCGCGGACGGCGTGGCCGCTGGTGAGGTCGCGTACTGCATCACCCGTAAGGAAGAGAAGGATCCCGGCATCGCGAGCCGCTGCCCGCAACTGCGCGATGGCATTGCGCTGGTCGGCTGAGAGCCGGTTTTCCAGCAGGTAAATATAGTCGGGCATGCTTTATCCTGATTCCGGTGTCTGGACCGCAGCCCAAGTGCCTGAAGATGTTGCCCTTACGTTGCGATTCATGAAAAACTTGCAAAGCAAACATTAACACAAGTTGCGGTGGAAGACCAGACAAGTTGCACCATCTTCGCAACTTTCCAGGTGTGGGAACGGCGGCCGCTTGTCATCGGGCGCGTAACAGGGTAGCCAGAAGATGCAATAGAGACCGGCATCGCTTCGCCACGGCTCGTGCGACAATCCAGAACGATGGCCTCTGCACGCAAACCTGTCATTGTGCGCAAGTTCTCCCGTGACTGGCTTGCGGGCTATGTGGGGGCCGAGTTCGGGCAGGCGAAGACGGAGCTGGAGATTCTGGACCAGGCAGGCAAAGTGGTGCGCATCGGCTGGGAGCAGGTGAAGTGGATGTGCTACGTGCGCGCCTTTCCCGCCGGACAGGCGGACCAGGCCGACCCGGAACGGCTGGTGCGTAAGCGCTTTTCGCTGCGGCCGCGGACGGCAGGATTGTGGATGAGGCTTACCCTGACGGACGGCGACGAGTTGGAAGGGCTGGCGGCCAATGACCGGAGTTTGGTAGAAGGCGCCGGGTTGTTGCTCACGCCGCCCGATACACGGTCGAACACGCAACGCATTTATGTGCCCCGGCAATCGATCCAGGAGCTGGATGTTCTGAGCTTGATTGGAGCCGGAGCCCAAAAGCGCGCCGCGGCTCCCAAGCCAAGCGGCGAGCAGCGCGATCTATTTGGCGGCGACGGCGAGACGGGTTGAAGGAGCGCATACCATGCAAGCGCTGCTGCTTGAGAGCTATAACGAATTAAAGCTAAAAGATGTCCCCATTCCCGAGTTTGGGCCTGAGGATGTGCTGATCCGGGTCAAGGCGTGCGGCATCTGTGGCAGCGATGTTCACGGCTACGATGGCAGCACCGGACGCCGGATTCCACCCTTGATCATGGGCCACGAAGCCGCCGGCATCGTTCACAGCGCAGGACGCAACGTGCAGAGTTTCAAGCCGGGCGACCGCGTGACATTCGATTCGACCATTTCTTGCGGCGCGTGCCGGTTTTGTGCGGCCGGCGCGGTGAATCTTTGCGAGAAGCGGCAGGTGCTGGGAGTTTCCTGCGGCGAATACCGGCGGAATGGGGCATTCGCCGAATATGTGTCCGTGCCGGCGCGGATCGTTTATGCGCTGCCGGACGAGTTTTCATTTGCCCATGCGGCTCTGATTGAAGCTGTTTCGATCGCGGTTCACGCGGCGAAGATCACTGAGATCCGGCCGGGTTCGACGGCGGTAGTGATTGGGGCCGGCATGATCGGTCTCTTGAGTGTTCAGGCTTTTCGCCACTATGGATGCGAT
>JBEKWT010000106.1:0-8844 GCA_049512795.1 Occallatibacter sp. | reverse complement strand
CACATCGACTACCTCGTCGAGGTGATTTTGGAGGTGTGGAAGAATCGCGAGCAGATCCGCGGCATGCGCCTGACCTACGAAGCGCCGTTCCTGCGCCACTTCACCGCGCATCTCGAGCCGCTTCTCTGAAGCTCGCTACAAAACATCACCTGTCATCCTGAGCTTACTCGTGCCGCACAAAGTCCCAAAAAGTGAGCGGGCTTCAGCCCCTGAGGGAGACCTTCTCCGAACTAACCCACTACCAACAGCCCGCGGACCCTCCCGCTACTGAACGATCACCACGTTCATGCTCCACGGAGCCAGCGACAACGTCAGCGGGAGGGTTTGAGCGCCAAGATTCGTGGTAGTTGGCGCGGCCCAGGTGTTCGTCCCATTCGGGTCCGGGAAAACCCCGGTCGGCGAGCCCGACAGATCATAAATGGCCTTGTCGTAGGTCTCCACGGACACGGCGGAAGCGGAGGTTAGCCCTGAAAGCGTGACCAAAACTGGCTCGCTGACTGTTTCGTTCCGGTTGAACAGCACCAGCGCTGTCCCACCGCTGTGGGTGGCCGCGTAAGCAACCACATCCGTCGTATCGCCAGCCACGGTCGCGGTGAGCACGCTCTCGCCGTTGACGGCCACGTTGCTGAAGAGCTGAAACGCTCGCGCCGTGGGAGACATGGTGCCGATGGGCCCGGCGTTCGGGCAGCCGCTATCAGACGGTCCATCGGAGAACACATTGTAGGCCCCGAAATCCTGCCATCCGTAGAGCAAGGAACTATCGTTCCCGCTGGTGCCGTTGCAATTTCCAAACCCAATCCACCAGGTCAGGCGCGTGACTCCATCGTTCATCATTTCGCCCAAGACTTGACCGGCATACAAGCCCTGGGTAATCGACCAGCTCTGCTTGCCCGGATTGCTGTAAGGCCCACCGATCTCGCCCACATATATCGGCGCGTTTGGCTTTCCGGCTGTTTTCAGTTCCGACTTGATCGTGTTGATGTTCGCGGTCAACTCCTGCGCCGCCTGCTGCACCAGGAAGGTATCGCTTTCCGAGCCCGGCGTCTCAGGGTAGTAGTGGAATTCCACAAAATCATAGGGCGCATCGGCGAGCACCGTCGGATCCCAAGCAGGGGAATTGCCGGGGTTGACCGAAACACCGACCTGAGTGCTGGGAGAGGCCGCCTTGATCAACGCATAGTAGCCGCTGCTTCCGGCCGTCGCGGCTGCGTAGGTTGCCGCGTTGTTCTTCAGGGGATGATTGTCTGTCTCCCAGCTCCCATATTCCTCGTTGCCCACCGTCATGTGGCTCACCGTGATGCCGAGGCTCAGCGCGTTGGTCACCCATGCGGCAGCTTCGGCTGGGTCTCCATATCCAGTGCAATTCTCGCCCGTGCCGTAGTCTGCCGTCAGCGCTACATCCAGGCCAGCCGGAATGACGAGGTCGTTGACGAAGTTCGTAAAAGTGTCATCCGAGCTGGCATAGCCGCCGCACTCGGTGTTGGTTTCCCAGTTATAAGCGTCAGACCACGAGCCGCCCGGCCAGCGCACCGCCTTGATGCCGGCGGCCTCATACGCATTCACGATTCCAGTGTCGTTGGTGACCGCGTCGTACCAGGCGGCCATGTTCATGCCCAAAAGCTGATCGGTGACTGCTGGACCGGAGCTTGACTCGTCCACCGTTACGGAGGTCTGCAAGGTTACCGTAGCCGTTTGGGTGATCGCCGTCCCAGCGGAATTTGTGACCGTGAGGGTATAGGTCGTGGTCACCGTGGGACTCACGCTTATCAGCGTGCCGCTGGTCGCGGCGAGATTACCGGGCGTGATCACCCCCGTGCCATTCGCGAAAACAGCCGTAAGATCGGAGCTTGCTCCTGCTGCAATCGTCGTGGGATTCGCCACGAAGCTCGCGATCGTCGGCGCGGGAACCACGGTTACCGTAACCGTCCGGGTGATCGTCGTCCCAACGGGAGGAGTGACGGTGACGGTATACGTCGTAGTCGTCGCGGGGCTCACGCTCACTCCGGTCCCGCTTGTGACGGCGAGATTGCCCGGCGTAATCATCCCCGTACCATTGGCGAAAACAGCCGTGAGGGTGGAGCTTCCCCCTACAGTAATTGTCGCTGGATTCGCCACAAAACTGCTGATCGTCGGCGCGGGAACGACAGTCAGCGTAGCCATCTGGATAATTGCCGTCCCCGCGGAATTGGTGACCGTGAGGGTATACGTCGTGGTCGTCGCGGGGTTCACGGTCACTCCGGTCCCGCTGGTCGCGACGAAATTGCCCGGCGTGATCAGACCCGTGCCGTTGGCGAAAACAGCCGTCAGGCTGGAGCCGCTCCCTCCTGCCGCAATCGTCGCGGGACTCGCCCCAAAGCTGCTGATCGTCGGCGCGGGAACGACAGTCACAGTAGCCATCTGGGTTATGGCCGCCCCAACGGGAGGAGTGACCGTGAGGGTGTAGGGAGTGGTCGCCGCCGGGCTGACGCTCACCGGTGTTCCGCTAATGACGGCGAGATTGCCCGGCGTGATCACCCCCGTGCCGTTCGAAAAAACGGCGGTCAGGCTGGCGCTTCCGCCTACAGTGATCGTCGCCGGAGCCGCCACGAAGCTGGTAATCGTTGGCGGGGGATTCACGGTGACTGTTGCGGTCGCCGCGACCACGACTCCGGTAGGAGATGTGACGGTGAGGGTGTAGGTCGTCGTTGCCGCCGGGCTCACGGTCACCCCGCTTTCGCTGGTAGCCGAAAGATTGCCCGGAGTGATCACGCCCGTGCCGCCGGCGAAGACTCCCGTCAACGTTGCGCTCGATCCTGCCAGGATGGTCGATGGATTCGCCGTGAAACTGGCGATGGTGGGCACGGGAGGGGTCGAGCTGACAGAGCCGCCGCAGCCGATCAAACCACCCAAACACACGCTGAGTGCCACGGCACCCGCCAGAGCAGCAACAATTCGATTCATCGGAATCCCCGGTTACATTAAAATTAGACGATTTTTCTTCCCTGACATTATCCGGTCCGCTACTGAAAGATTGTGTATCCTTCTGCTCACTTTAGAGATTTGGAGAGCCGGCATTTCGGTCAAATCGCCAGCCCCTCAGCCGTTCATCTTCGGGATGAAACCAGTTCTGAATCGCCGATCCAAGGCTCCGCGATCTCAGGCTCCTCAATTCGATAGACTCTAGTAGACACCCGACCACCCCGGAGCTCGCTTGGCCCACGCCGCACAGGAACGCCTTATCCGTCCCGCTCGAAACATAATCGGCAGCCTGCGCTTGCCCGGCGACAAGTCTATCAGTCATCGCTACGCCATGCTCGGCGGCTTCGCCGAGGGCACATCTCGCTTCACCAACTTCTCCACCGGCGCGGACTGCGCTTCGACTCTCGCTTGCATGGCGGACCTCGGCGCGAGAGTGAATCGCACGGGCCCCGGCTCTGTCGAGATCACCGGCGTCGCCGGCCGCGTCACACCTTCAGCTCATCCCCTCGACTGCGGAAACTCCGGCTCGACCATGCGCATGATCTCCGGTATTCTCGCGCCGCAATCCGGCCGCTTCACCCTCATCGGCGACGCCTCGCTCTCGCTCCGCCCCATGGAGCGCATTCGCAAACCCCTTGAAGCCATGGGCGCGCGTCTCACCCTCACCGATGGTCACGCCCCGCTCATCATCGATGGCGGCCCGCTTCGTGCCATCGACTTCGCCACGCCCATCCCCAGCGCACAAGTCAAAAGCTGCATCCTCTTCGCCGCTCTCCAGACCGCCGGAAGCACCACCATCCTCGAGGAAGTCCGCACGCGCGACCACAGCGAACTGGCCCTCCGCGCCTTCGGAGCCGCGCTCACCCGTACATCCAATTCGATCTCCATCGCCGGCCCGCAGTCGCTCCACGCAATCGAAGCCGCCGTGCCCGGCGACCTCTCCTCCGCCGCATTCTTCCTCTCGGCCGCCGCGCTCTTCCCCGGCTCCAGCCTCGTTCTGGACTCCATCGGCCTCAATCCCACGCGCGCCACGCTGCTCGACGTTCTCACCGCACTCGGCGCGCGCGTCACTGTCCTGAATCTTGAAGAAAAGCACTCTGAGCTGGTAGGCGTCGTGCAGATTTCTGCGCCCCCCGAGGGCCTTGGCTCGACTGAAGTCAGCGGCGCTCTCGCGGCGCAGCTCATTGACGAGTTGCCCGTCCTCTCCGCCATCGCACCCTTCACCAGCGGCGGCATCCGCATCCGCGGCGCGCGCGAGTTGCGCGTCAAGGAGTCCGATCGCATCGCTCTCGTCGCGAAAAATCTCCGCGCCATGGGCGCTGAGGTCGAGGAATTCGACGATGGCCTCGACATTCCCGGCGGCCAATCCCTCCACGGCGCCGTCATCGACTCCGGCAGCGATCACCGCATCGCCATGGCCTTCAGCGTCGCAGCTCTCCGCGCCACAGGCGACACGCTCATCCAGGGCGCAGACTCCGCCGCCATAAGCTTCCCAGAGTTTTTCGATTTGCTGGATAAAGTCGCCGAGCGCTAGCGTAGGGCCGGTCTCCCGACCGGCTGTCGCGCGGGTCTCCAGACCCGCACTCTCAGACCCGCCGAGCTCTCTGACGCCGGAGTTTTCTCCTAGAGCTCCGCGCGCATCTCGATCTTTTTGGCCACTGGCTCGACGACCTGCACGATTCCGTGACCAGGATTGATTTCCTCGCGCAAGCGAATCAGTCCGAACTGTTTCAGCTTGTTCACATCCCGCGTAACCGCGCCGCGGTTGCGGCCCAGCTCCACAGCCAGCGCGGAAATGCTCAACTTCTTTTTGCGGGCCGTCTGGAAAAGCCGGAGACGCTGCACGGTCATCAACTCAAACATCATCATCGGGTCTCCGAAGGTAATGATCTTCTCCGGCTCGAGCCGTTCGCCGCGCTCCATCTTTGCCGCGCGATCAAGAGAACGCCGCACATGCCCCTCAAATCCGTCGGTGAACACCTTAACCTTCATAGCTCCTCCTGATCGCCTCGACTTCCCGATAGAATCGCCTCGACGTAGACGGGAACCCCTCATATTCGACGGCCTCTGCCCTTCCCATTAAATGCCGTTCATGGCGGCCGTGCGCGTTGTCGTACCCAAGCACTCTGCCATTGTCCCGGTAGAACAAGTGCGGCAATATGAAGGCTAGGTTATATCGAGCGACCTGACCCGTCTCATCCATCCAAACTTCTTCACGCAAAATGCCCGCGCCCCCGGCACATGCAAACGCAGTCTCGTAATCTGTTGTCTTGCGCAGCCGTCTCGCGCTGCCCATCCACGAACCTTAGCACAGGTGATGCCCCACATGCAACACCTGCTCCTCGCCTTCCAGGCAAACAAAATGGCCCGGCTTCTCGCCAGGCCATCTCACCGTTCCACTCATCTTGGATGCCCCCGGTCTCTCGCCCGCCGCGGCGGAGGGGCCAGGGATAGCACAGCAACACCTATTGTGCCGGCGGCGGCGTTACGGACTGTTCCTGCGTCGCCGGCGGAGTCATCGTCGGCTCATTGCCCGGCGGCGCTGCTTCGACCCCAGGCACCACGGGCGATGTCGACATGGTTCCTGCTGCCGCTTCCGTCAAATTGATGTCGTAGTGCGCGAGCGTCGAAGCCAGCGTCTGGTACAGCCCCGCGCGGTCCGTCGCATAGGCAGCGTGCGCCGCAATCAGGTTATCCTCGGCCATCGCCAGACTTCTCTGCTGTTGCAGCACGTTCGCGGTGGTCGACGCGCCCAGGTGCAGCTTCTTCAACTCGGCATCCAGGCTCTGCTGCTCGAAGTCGCGCGCCGCCAGCGCCGAGTGCACTAGCGCGCGATCGTTGGTCAACGCAAACATCGCGTTCACCACCTGCATGCGGACGATGGTACGCAGTTGCTCCAGCCTCAGCTCCGCCTGCCGGTACTCCATCAGCGACCGCTCCTGCTCGCTCTGCGCCGCCCGATTGCGCAAATTGATCGACAGGTTGAATCCCACTCCCTTGTTCGGCGAACTGCTGTTCACCAGGTTATTCAGCGTGGACCCATAGCTCACCGTCGGATACGTGTTCGGGGGGCATGCCGCCGGTGGATTGCTGAGAAAGTTGTAGCAATTCGGGCTCTGCGCGCCGCCTGTTGCGCTCGCGCCGTAGAATCCGTAAACGTCGAGCGTCGGCAACAGCGCATTACGCGCGCCTTTCAGCGTGATCTCGTCGTTGCGCAGCGTCAGCACCGCCTCTTCCAGCTCCGGCCTTTGCTGGAAAGCCTCCTGCACCAGTGCCTCCACCGGCTGGCTTTCTTCCGGCAGCGCCTCCAGGCCCACGCGGTCCGTCGGAATCACCGGAGCTGCTGAGAGCGCGGCATCGTTCAGGTTCCGCGTGATCGCCTGCTTGATGATCTGCTGTTGGTAATTCAATGAGCTCTGCGCGCTGATCAGCGCCTGCTGGTCCGTTGCCACTGTCGATTCCGCGTTCACCACATCCAGCGGCGCCATCGTTCCAATCTCCAACTGCTTCTTGTTGTCCGATAGCAATTGGTTGCTCTGGTCCAGCGCGCGCTCCTTGGCCTGTACGTCCTCATATGCCTTCACCAGGCCCCAGTAAATCGACTCCACCTGGTTCACGGTGTAGAGAATCTGCTGCCGGAAAGACGAATCCGTGATGCGCCGGTCGTTCAGCGCCTGGTACATGAACCGTTTGTTCACCCAGATCCCGGCTCCCTGCAGCAACTGTTGCGTCACCTGGGCCTGAAAGCTGGAAAGATACAGCGGGCTGTAGTCGTTGAAGAAGTTGTTGGTTGTGATCCGTTGGTTGTTGAATCCTACCTGCAGTGTCGAGCCCGTCACGAATCCCTGGTTGTACGCGAAGTTGTACTCATTCGTGTTGGTCGAAGCGCGCGGCTGGAAAATGCTTTCCGCCGGCGACTCCGATCTCTGCAATTGAATCGTGCCGGTCAGCGTCGGATCGAGCGGTTCCGGGTTGGGTCCCGCGCCATTCGTGGTCAGCGTCAGTCCGTTCACGCCCGATCCCGCGCCGCCCGAGCCGCCCGCCGTTCCTCCCGGGCCGCCGCCCGTTGAGAGCGTCGATGTCGACCCGCCCTGCGTGCCTGTCACCAGCCCGGATGGCGCGCCCAGCGGCGACCCTCCGGCCCTCGTCCGCAGAATGTCGGTGTCGGCAATGTCCAGGTCGTAACGCGCAATCGCGATGTCGTAGTTGTTCTCGATCGCCAGTGCCAGCGCATCGGAAAGGCTCAGGTAAATCTTCCCATCCCTCATCAGGCTCGCAAGCCGCACGGAATTGGTAAAGCTCGCTTTTGGAATCGACGTCGGCCGGTAAATGTTGATCGGATCTCCGATCCACTTCCCAAAGGCCTTCGAGTAGTCGCGGCTCGATGTGCTCAATGGGTACGGCTGCGTTGGCACAGGCGCAGGTGCAACCGGCAGCCCCGAAGCCGCCTTGTCGGGACCGTTCGAGCCTGCGCCGGCCGCTTGACAGTAACCGGGCGGCATCGTCGCCGCCAGCGTCAGCAGCACGGCCGCAACAGCGCGCAAGCGTTCGCTTCTCTTTCTCACCGCTTGCCCGCTCGGCGTTGTCCCTTTGGGATCATTCCCCTGTGCAGCTCTCTCCCCGAAACTTACACTCGTCCTGTAAAAATCCATGGTCTCTCTCCACAATTGGTTGCGCCGCCTGTTTGTGCCGCCCGTTACCGTGTCTCGGTTGCCTGCCGGGTTCCCCTGCACGGTTTCCCCGTCTGGATCGCCATGCTTCCCGGCGGCAATTGGTTGCGAAGGATACATCCTGTGCTCGCCAAGACGATTATCTCTTCCGCGTCGCCCTTGAAGGCTCTTCCTTGATTACGAAATCGATACCCCTCTCGTTCCCTCGAATCGCTTCATCGCCCAAACCCATCGCAGAAGTCCGTCGCAATCGTCGCTTCATCTGTACGAATTCCGAGCTTGCATGCGAACTCAGATCACATTCGCAGACGATCACCGCGCGTGGAAACCTTGTGCGCGCCGGCAAACCTGATCCGCGCCGGAAAACCTAATTAACGAGTCGCTGGAGACTTCGACGGCAACGGCCTGTCAATGTTCCGCTCAACTCGTCACACCATCCATCCTTGTTTTAACTAACTGGTTAGTAAAATATCGCCAGACCCGGCTTTGGCGCAAGCCTCGCGTGGCCCCAAAAAGTCGAATCTTTCCGTTAACTCTTTTGCACTCAGCGCGCAATCTGAAAAACAGAACTGAAAAACACGGCAAAGCGGACGTGAGTTTCGCGCCCGTCGTACCCTCTCGTCCCCTGAGGAGATCCTGCCCGCCCAGCGCTGTCGAGTAGGCTGATAGGCAGCGATTCCAGTGACCGATCAACCTCAAACCGATTCCAGCCTCCAAACCTGGAAGCTCACCCTCGCCTACGACGGCACCGACTTTCTGGGCTGGCAGGTGCAGCCCGGTCTGCCGACCATCCAGGGCGAGTTGCAGGCTGCGCTCGGCCGGGTAACCGGCGAATCGCCTCTCCCACAGGGCTCAGGCCGCACCGACGCCGGCGTCCACGCCCTCGCTCAGGTCGCCAGCTTCGCTCTCCGCGCTCCCATCCCGCCCGAAAATTTGCACCGCGCGCTCAATCGCACCCTCCCCCCATCGATTCGCGTCTCCGAAGCGAAAACGGTTCGAAGCACATTTCATGCGCGCCACTCGGCCGTCGCCAAAACCTACGAGTACCGCATCCTTCGCGCCATCGATTGCCCGCCCTTCCTCGCCCGCTACGTCTACGCCTGCCCCTGGCCGCTCTCGGTTGACGCACTTCAGGCCGCCGCGCGCCTTTTCGAAGGCGAGCACGACTTCCTCAGCTTCGCCGCAACCGATCCCGACCTGGCGCACCGAAATCTCG
>JBEKWT010000105.1:0-8847 GCA_049512795.1 Occallatibacter sp. | reverse complement strand
GCTGTTGCGCAGGGCGGGCAGGGAAGTCGATGTTCAGAACTACATCGACAACACCGGCGTGCAGGTGGCTGATGTCGTCGTCGGCTTCACTCAAATCGAAAAGAAAACTCGTGCGGAAATCGAAGCGCTTACCCAGCAGCCGCGTTTCGACTACTACTGCTGGGACCTGTATGCCCGGGTCTCGCAGTGGTACGCGGCCGACAAACAGAATCTGCAGGCGCGGATGCAGACCCTGCACGCCATTGAAGATGAGACAACGGAAACTGCCGCCATTGCCGAGCTGATTTCAGTTGCCGTGCTGCGTCGCCATCTGGAGACCATGGACCGGCTCGACATTGAATATGATTTTCTGCCGCGCGAGAGCGAAATTCTGCACCTGCACTTTTGGGATGCGGCATTCACCAAGCTGAAAGAAGCTGGCGTACTGACTTTCGAGAGCGAGGGCAAGAATAAGGGCTGCTGGGTGATGCGGCGCGCGGGGACTGCGAAATCAAATTCCACCACAGAGGACACAGGGGCCACAGAGGAAAAGAAATCCACAGAGGAAGACAAGATCACCGAGGAAGATCAGAAGGTGATCGTCCGCTCCAATGGCACCGTTGGGTATGTCGGCAAGGACATCGCCTATCACATGTGGAAGTTCGGGCTGCTGGGGCGCGACTTCGGCTACCGCAAGTTTTACCGCTATCCGAACCAGCACGAGTGCTGGATTTCGACGGCCCACGGTGAGAAGGATCATCCTCACTTCGGCGATGTCGCCGAAATTTACAACGTGATTGACGCCCGGCAATCCGAGGCGCAGAACACGGTGATTGAAGCGCTGCGCGGCCTGGGACACGGCGAAGCCGCCGATCACTACACGCACTTCTCCTACGAAATGGTCGCGCTCACGCCGCGCTGCGCGGCGGAACTCGGTTACGAGTTGAGCGAAGAGGACAAGGCGCGCTCCTACATCGAAGTCAGCGGACGTAAGGGTTTCGGCGTCAAGGCCGACGATCTGCTCGACCAGCTCATCGCTTCCGCCAAGAAGGAAGTCGACTCGCGGCATCCACAACTGAGCGAGCGGGAGCGCCAGGAGATTGCCACGCAGATCGCCATCGGCGCGCTGCGCTACTTCATGCTCAAGTACACGCGCAACAGCGTGATCGCCTTCGACTTCAAAGACGCGCTCAGCTTCGAGGGCGAGACCGGCCCCTACATTCAATACGCCGTCGTCCGCATTCGCAATATCTTTCGCAAGGGCAACACCACGCCCGAAGCCGTGCTCGCCGAGTTCGCGCGCCAATTCGGCATTTCTTCTGACGCCCCATCGCACGGTCCTCTCGTTGGCACGGAGCGTCAGGGCACGACTTCAGTCGTGCCGAAGACGCAGCAAAAGGAGGGCGGGGCTTTAGCCCCTGAGGCTGCCAATTTGGCCGCCTACCTTTCCGGCGAATCCAACCAAGACATCTGGGCGCTATGGCTGCGCGCCGGCCGCCGCACCCAAGTCCTCGAACAGTGCATCGCCACCTCCGAACCTGCCTATCTCGCCAAGCACGCCTTCCAACTCGCGCAGGAGTTCGCCAACTTCTACCATCGCCATCACATCCTTACGGAAGAAGACTCCGCGCGCAAAACGTTCCTGCTCGCCACGGCCGCCATCACTCTCCGCGAGCTCGTCGGCGCTCTCGCCCTGCTCGGCATCGAAAGCCCCGAAGCGATGTAGAGGCAGCCATCCGCCGCGAGCTTTCAGCCCTCAGCTTTTGCAGCCGCCGTCACCGCCGAATCTGTTGAAAATGTTCCGGAGATCACACTGACGAAGAACAGCGTGACGTTGTAAGAGGAGATGATCCTGCCTTTCGCTGAGAGCAGACGGCTAGACTCTCTTCCGCCTCTGGTGCGTCGATGGGATCTGCATGTCCTCGCGGTATTTCGCGACTGTCCGCCGCGTCAGTTGAATGCCCTGCGACTGCAGCATCGCCGCAAGCTGGTCGTCGGTCAGCGGATGCCGCGGATCTTCGTCTTCGATGAACTTGCGCACTTTGCGCTTCAAAACCAACAGCGGAGTGTCCGCGCCCTCCGGGCCATTTGCGCCTTCCGAGAAGAAGAATCGCAGCTCCAGCACGCCCTGCGGCGTGTGCGCGTATTTATTGGCTACGGCGCGGCTCACGGTCGAGGGGTGTACACCAATCTCCTCGGCCACTTCCTTGATCATCATCGGCCGCAGCCCTTCCACGCCCTTATCGAAGAATTCCTGCTGCCGCCGCACGATCACTTCGCAGGTCCGCAAAATCGTGCTCTTCCTCTGCGCGATATTCCGCATCAGTTGCAGCGCCGAGCGGAACCGCTCTTTCACGTACTCCTTCACTTCCTTGTCGGTGCTTGCCGAGACCAGCATGCGCCGGTAACGCTGGCTCAAACGCAGACTGGGCAGGTCCTCTTCGTTCATGCTGACCACCCACTCGGCGCCGCGCTTCACAAAGTACACATCGGGCTCAATCAGCCGCGTTTGCTCGCGGTTATACAACCGTCCCGGCCGCGGGTCGAGCGTGCGGATAAACTCCACCGCCGCGTGCGCCTCTTCCGTCGTCACCTGCGCCGCGCGCGCCAGGTCCTTCACATCGCGCTTCTGCAACAAAGGCAAGTGGCGTTCCACAATCAGGGCCGCCACCTCCATTGCCCGGCGCCGCTCATCGATCCTGGCCTCGGCCTCGGCTTGGAAGCTCCTGTGCGGGTCCTTCTCCGCCCCCCCATCGAACTCCTCTGAGCCTTGCCCGTACAAATGGTCAAACTCTTGCTGCTGCGCTGCGATCTGTAGCGCCAGGCACTGCCGCAAATCGTGCGCGCCCACTCCGGCCGGATCCAGACTCTGCACCAGCGCAAGCCCGCGTCGGAGCACATCGAGCGCCGCAGCCAGCTCCGCCGCATGGCCGTTGTTTGCTGCCGCGTCCGCCGGAACCCCGCAAAAAGCAGCGGCGAGCTCCTCTTCGCTCGCCGCCAGATAACCATCCTCGTCCAAATTGCCAACCACAAACTCCGCTGCCTCAAGCAGCCTTCCATCCAGACTCAGAGCCCCCAACTGCCACGCCAGGTGATCGGACAAAGTTGTAGGCTGGGAGAGAAAGTTTTCAAACGAGGGCTTTTCGCTCTCTTCGTATTCCGGCTGCGTGCGGTAGCCGGGGTCGAGATAGTCCTGGAAGTACGAGCCAAAATCGATCTCGTCGAAGATGTCCTTGGGAGGCGCGGCCGTCTCCTCGACGCTGCGCTCCAGACGCTCTTCGCGGCCCGCAACCTCATCCAGCATCGGAACCGTTTCGTCAATCTCTTCCAGGACCGGATTTTCAACCATCTCCGCATCGATCATCTCCTTCAACTCGAGCTTATTCAGGGCAAGAACGCTCACCATCTGCATCAGGCCCGGCGTCAGCACCTGACGTTGGGCCACCTTTAAAGTCAGTCTTGGTTGCAGTAGCGCCATAATTGCGTTCGTTCCCGTTTTGGCTCATTGCGAGTGTAATCGCGCGTGATAAAGCTTAGTCCAAAAACTGTCTCGAATCGAATCACCATTTCGCGTCATCGTCCCGAATCGGGTCTTGGCCCATCTTGGAGTCTTCATAGGAAAAGACTTGCCTGCCACTGAGCCCCCGCCGCAGGAACCTTCAGAATATGCCTGCTTCGCGTCGAGCGTCCAGCAGCCCCAGGCAGTTCCGCGATTGGCGCCCCGAAACCCAATCGACTCAGGTCGTCGCGACCATCCCGGGACCCCAACGTCTAGTCGTTATCGCGGGGGTTGCAGCACCTGGGAGCGACGTCTTACGCAAGCACAAAGCGCAGACACGGGTTTCCGAAGCTGCTTTACCCCAGCGAAAAGCTTTCGCCCAGGTAAATACGGCGCACCTCGGGATCGTTGCCCAGTTCGCGCGGTGTTCCGGTCCGGAAAATCCGCCCCTCGGCAATAATGTACGCCCGGTCGGTGACGGTCAGCGTCTCGCGTACGTTATGGTCCGTCACCAGCACGCCGATCCCGCTCGCCTTCAGGTCGAAGATAATCTTCTGCAGCTCCAGCACCGCGATCGGATCGATGCCGCTGAACGGTTCGTCGAGCAAAATGAAATTCGGCTGGATACACAGCGCCCGCGCAATCTCAACGCGCCGGCGCTCGCCTCCTGAAAGCGCGTAACCGCGCGTGGTGCGGATGTGTCCCAGGTTCAGCTGGTTGATCAGCTTCTCGGCGCGCGTACGCCGTTCCCGGTGGCCCAGCGGCTGCGCTTCAAGCACCGCCAGGATGTTCTCCTCCGCGGTCAGCTTGCGGAAAACCGAAGGCTCCTGCGGAAGATAGCTGATGCCGAAACTCCGCGCCCGCAGATACATCGGCACTCGGGTGATGTCGGTCTCGTCCACCAGCACGCGGCCGCTCTCCGGCTGCACCAGCCCCACGATGATGTAAAAGCTGGTTGTCTTGCCGGCGCCGTTTGGCCCCAGCAAACCCACCACTTCGCCGCGGGAGATCCGCAGGTTCACGTCCCGTACAACCTGCCTCCGCTTGTAGCTCTTTCCGATTCCCTCGGCAATCAGTGTTTCCATGCGTCTCGCCAGCGCCCCGCAAGACCAGAGTAACAGTGTCTCGGAGGCACAGTTTTCAAGTCGACGCGACCATCCCGGGGTCCCCAACGGCAGCAGGCTCGAAGAACCGAAGTCGTTGGGGTAGGAGCATCAGGAAGCGGCGACCTTGCAAGCATCGACACACGGCACATAATCTCTGGTTTTGCGCCTCTTCGCGCCTATTTCCCGTGCGCTTCAGGCGCGGTCGTCTTTGTTTCGGTCTCGCTGCCGCCGCCTTCGATACTGACCCTATCATCGCGGCTATGGAAAATCAAAGCTTCGCCCGTCACCATTCCGCGCTCCGGATCGCTCATCTTCGGCGGCTCCGCGGCTGTGCCGGTCAGTACGTAATCCCCGCTTACGCCCGAATAGACGAGCTGCTCTCCGGTCCCGCGCCTGCCCTCGGACGTCAGAACCACGTGCCCCGCCGCCGTCATGCGATCCACCTGGGCCGTCCCGCCGCCGCTGGCCTCGCGATCCCCGGCCGGCATCAGATCGAGCTCCACCGTATCGGAGGACGATGTCGCTGTGCTTGTTTTCGCAACCACCGCTCCCAGCGACCCTGCATGCATCACAGCTCTGCGATCGGCATCGGAATACCTCAGCTCGCCACCGCGCACTCTGATCACTGCAGGCCCCGACGGCTGCCCGCCCGCCGGCCCCTCTGTATTTTGTCCCGCCGGTTGCCCCTCGGGTTGCCCCCCCGGTTGCGTCGACCTCTTGCCCGCGCCGCCCGCGCTCAGCATCACAACCGTCACCGGCTCGGCCGTGTCGCTGCTGCGCGCCACCAGTGTGTGCAGATGCTGGTTCAGCACAATCTCCGGTCCGCTCACGAAGTTCGTCTGCTGCCACAGACGCGCATGACCGCGAAAAGTCGCCTCTCCGGTCCACTGGTTCAGTTGCGCCTCCGCCGCAACCACGTGCGCCGGCCCCTTGCCGCCCAGAGTTACTCCGCCCCCTCTTGCATCGTCGTTCCCATCGCTGCCGCTCGCCGCATTCTGTCCGCTCGCGCCCGCCTCCGTCCACGTCGCCTTCACGTCGCCTCGCGCCCACGCATCCCCCGACTGTTGCGACACATCCACTTTCTCCGCGGTCAGTTCCATCCCTCCGTCTTCAACTCGCGGACTCATCGTCAGGTGCAGCCACTCGCCTTTCCCCTCATACATCGCTTTGCCGGCCGTCGCGCGCAACGGCGGTTGTGACTGCGCGCCGGGTTTTTGCGCGGGTTGCTCAAACAGCACCACATTCCCATCAAGCTCCGCCGACTGCACCTCGCTCGCGCCACCAGCAGACTCGACGGCCCCACTCTCGGGCACAGCTCCCTTAGTCCCTCGGACCCTTGTTCCCTTGTTTTCATGTTCCCTTGGTCCCTTGGTCCCTGCCGGGGTCCTCAGCGGGTGATTTTTGCCCGCTGGGGTGGCTTGGTCCCTGTCTTCGACAAACTGCGCCTCCAGCCGGTCGCCGCTCGCGGTCTGCCGCGTCCCTGTCGCCGTCGTCTGTTCAATCCCCGCATGTCCCAAGCCGCTCAACGCGCGCAGCACCGAACCCGCTCCGAAGATCCCTGTCACTTCATCGGCGCTCATCTTTTGGGGCGCTGCCGCAGCATTGCCGCGCTGGCTCTCGCTCGTAATCGTGACCCCGCCCGAGCCGCGCATCGTCTCCATTTCCAACTGCCCCTTGCCTTTTGCCCCTGCCTGCCGAAAGTCGATGTCCACCACCGGCGAGCTCCACGTTCGCCTTACGCGCAGCGCGCCCTGTCCCGCATCCTTTCCCGAATCTTGTCTCGCGCTCTCCTCGCTCGTCTCCTCACTCCTCATCTCGACGCCGCGCTCCAGGTGCGCGCGTTTCAATTCGCCTTTCGCGTCGAACTCCAGCTCCGCGGTCGGCGCCGTTCCATGCATCGTGCGCCCCTCCCTTGCCGAGTCCATCGTCACGCCGCCCTCCATGTGCCCCTGGCGCGGCTTGTTATGCTCGTCAAAATCCATCCACGCGATAGGCGCCGCCACGTTCCCGCCGTTCGCGGTCGCAAGCGTAAACCCACCCTTCGCGTCGAGCCGCTCCGCGGACCCATCCGTCCGAAACAGAATCTTCGCTTCAGCCGCGTCTGCTCGCCCGCTGTGGTACTCCGCTTGCGCCTTCTCCAGCAGGCACGTCTGCGCTCCGCGGTCGAACTCCGCCTGCTGCGCGTGAATCTGCACTTCATCGCCGCCCCTGTGCGTAGTCAGCTCCACAGCCTGTGCCAGCGTCAGGTTTCCGCTCTGCGAGTCGTATTTGGCGCCGATCGCGCTCCCGCTTCCTTCCGCCGTGGAAAAGTCCACCCGCCGCTCCGTCGTCACCAACCCTGAATTCCGGTCGAAGGTCACTCCGCTCGTCTTCACGTCAATCTGTCCCGCCGGGCCTGTCGCCGCGCCAACATCGGCAATCACATGACCCGCGGCCTTCCCCGGTATAGCCCTGCCCGCCGTCTCCATGGCCGCCGTGGTGCTCGCCGACGGCCGCGTCAACAGCATTTCCACGGGTCCTTGCGCCGTGGCCTTGCCCGTCTTCTGGTCGTACTCGAACGTGTCGCCGGAAATCCGGTCAATCTGGCTGCCATCTTCGCCGTAAAGGTCGATCTGTACGTCGTGCAATTCGACAAAATCGTTCTTCAGCTCCACTTCGCGCGACGCGTGAATCCTGTACTGCGAGTGCGCCCCAAACGCGTGAACGTACGTGTACCCGTCGGCCTCCTGCACAATGTCCTTGGCCAGCCGATGCGGCAGATCGTGCCGGTTCAGCAGGTTCTTCCACTTCGCTCGCGCCAGAAACACGCCCAGCGTCACCAGCAGCAGCGCTCCCGCCACCAGCACCAGCGTCCGGATTCGCTCGATCGTCATCCTCACGGCGTTTGCGCTCCGTTCCTATCGCATGGCGCGAGTGGATCCTGTCATCCAGAGCGAAGGTCGCCGCGGCGACCGGAGTCGAAGGATCTGCGGTTGCCTTTTAACGAGCCTCAGGCTGACCACACTAATTCTCCATTCCCAAACGAGCCGCCAGCCGCTGCGCCAAACTCTCGCCCAGCTCGCTCCACAGCAGCCGCGCCGTCGCGCCCGACGCCTTCTCCACGCCAGCCGTCAGCTCCACCAGTTGGCGCACATTCTCTGCAACGTGTCTCGCGCCGACTTCACTCAAGTCGACGTCCTCCTCAAGAAACGGGGCGTCCGAGCCAAAGTCGATCCTTATGTGCCCATCCTGTTCGTATGTGCCCTCGTCGAACAGCGGCCCATACCCCGTCACCCGCACCAGCCTTGGACCCCGCGCCCAACGCGCGTCCAGCTTTCCTTGCTTGCTGTCATCCTGACCGTCTGTTCTTGGATTGTCATCCTGAGCGGAGTTTGCCGCGTTTTGTGCGGCAAACGAAGTCGAAAGCCCGCCCTGAGCGAATCCGCCGTCTGGCGGGTGAGTCGAATGGGGACCTGTGGTTGCTTTTGGCCCGCTGTCCTGAGTGCGTCCTCCAACCGCCCGCTGCGCCTCCGGCCCCGTCTCCAGCTCCCACAAATTCCACCCGATCTGGAACTCGTAGGCGTAGTCTTCGTGCAGCAGTTCCATCGCCTCCTCCACGGCCAGCCGCGGTTCAACGCCGGGTGCTTGACCAGGTTCCAGCCCGACAATCATGCGCCCATACACGCGCTCGAACACCGGCGTTTCATTCCAGCTCACCGGCCACACCGTTGCCGAATACACCTTTGCCTCGCCCCCATGCGCGGCAAAGGCGCCCAGCACCGCAACCAGCTTGTCGGGGAGCGCCTCCAGGCGCAGGTTCGGATACCACAGGCTCAAATAAAGTGTGTCCGCCATCTGTATTGATTTTAGACGTGCTGCCGCTGTTTCCCGTGGCACGCGCGTTTCTTAATGGTCAGTGGAGAACTCGCGCCGGAGGCGCAGCGTATATTAGCCCCGCGCTTCAGCGTGGGGTCGTTGGCATGGAATGGGAATGAGCCCCGTAGGGGCGATGCAGAATCAAATCGGCGATCGTGACCGACCTCACCCGGTCACAATCTCGCTGAAGTCCGCAATCGTCGAAAAATTGCGCAGAACTTCGTCGATCAGCCCGAGGTTCGCGCTGCGAACCGTCTCATTAGGATCGAGCACCATCACCTTGTCGAAGAACTGGTCGACCGTCGGCCGCAGCGTCGCAATGAGCCCCAGCGCTTCGCCATAATTCCGTTGCTCGCGGAGCCTGGCAATCTGCGGAGCAATCTCTTTGGCCCGGTCCCACAGGTCAAT
>JBEKWT010000104.1:0-8850 GCA_049512795.1 Occallatibacter sp. | reverse complement strand
CGCGCCGCCCATCAGGCCGCCGATGAGCGTGAGCAGCGGCACCTTGTTGCGATGGAATCCGATGGCTTCGGCCGCTTCTTCGACCGGGTAGGGCGTGTAGCAATCCATGCGCCGCCAGCCGTCTTCGCGCGCCTGCCGCGCAGCCCTCACCAGGTCGCCCGGCGTATCGAATTCGGCCAGCAGGCCGTAGGTTCCTTCGCGTGCAGGCATATCAGTCAGCAGCCTCCGCCACCTTGGGCTTGATTTTGGCCCCCGGCAGCAACATGCGAATCTCGTTCATCGGAATCATGGGCAGGAAGCGCACAAACAACAAGAACAAGAATGTAAAGAATCCCAGCGTGCCTACGAAGGTCATGTAATCCCACTTGGTGGCGCGGTAGGTGCCCCACGACGACGGCAGGAAGTCGCGATACAAACTGGTGACGACGATGACGAAGCGCTCAAACCACATGCCCGTGTTCACGACAATGGAGATGAAAAACATGAACGGGATTGAGGTGCGCAGCTTGCGCGACCAAAGTGTGGTCAGCGGGATTGCCAGGTTGCAGGCGATCAGCACCCAGTACGACCAGCCCATTGGCCCAAAAGCGCGATTCCAGAAGGTGAACGCCTCCCAATGGTTGGCCGAGTACCAGGCCATGAAAGCTTCCATGCCGTAGCCGTAGGCCACAATGAAGCCGGTGGCCAGCATCACCTTGCCCATGTTGTCGATGTGGCGCTCTGTGACCAGCGATTCCAGGTGATAGAACTTGCGCAGCGGAATGGCCAGTGTGAGCACCATCGCGAAGCCGGAATAGATGGCGCCGGCGACGAAGTAAGGCGGGAAGATGGTGGTGTGCCAGCCCGGCAGCACGGCAACCGCGAAATCGAAGCTGATGACTGTGTGGACGCTGAGCACCAGCGGCGTGGCCAGACCGGCCAGCAGCAGCGAGGCGGTCTCGTAGCGCATCCAGTGGCGCGTCGAGCCGCGCCAGCCCACGCTCAACATCCCGTAGAAATACTGTGCGATCTTCGACTGCGAGCGGTCGCGCAGCGTGGCCAGGTCGGGGACCATGCCGATGTACCAGAAGACCACTGAGATGGTCGCGTAGGTTGAGACCGCGAAGACGTCCCACACGAGAGGCGAGCGGAATTGCGGCCACACCGTCATGGTGACGGGCAGCGGAAAGAGCCAGTAACCCAGCCAGGGACGGCCCATGTGAATGACCGGGAACATGCCGGCGCAGGCCACGGCGAAGATGGTCATGGCTTCGGCGAATCGACTGATCGCGTTTCGCCACCCCTGCTTGAACAAAAGCAGAATGGCCGAGATGAGCGTTCCGGCGTGGCCAATGCCGATCCACCAGACGAAGTTGATGATGGCGAATCCCCAGGCAACCGGCTGGGTGATGGCCCAGATGCCCACGCCCTTGAGGAACAGCCAGGTCACGGCCACCAACAGCATGGTGGCGCCGCCGCCGGCAAACGTGAAGAGCGCGAACCAGCCCATCGGCGTATGCGGCGTGAGCACAATGCGCGCGATCTTCTCGGTGATCGACCGGAAGGTCTGACCTTGCGCGATGACCCGGAATTCTCCGGTTGCCGGATCGATCGCGGGATCGTCGGGTTTTACTTCCCTGGTTGCCATCGTTGCCCCGTCTTTGATTCTTGGTTCCCTTGGTCCCAGCTCCTACGCCGGCGCAATTTCCGTCGGCGTCGCTTCGAGTTCCTGATTCACGTTCAACACTTCGGCCAGATACTGCGTCCGCGGACGCGCATTCTGGTCGGCAATTACTTGATAGCTGCGCTGCTGGGCCCGGAGTTTCGACACGCGGCTGTTGGGATCGTTGATGTTGCCAAACACGATCGCTTCAGCCGGGCATGCCTGCTGGCACGCAGTCACGATTTCGCCGTCGCGGATGTTGCGATTCTCCTTGTCCGCCTCGATCTTGGCCGCATTGATACGCTGGACGCAGTAGCTGCATTTCTCCATCACTCCGCGCGAGCGTACGCTCACGTCGGGGTTGCGCATCAGCTTCAGGCTCTCGGTTTCATAATCGGAGAAGAGCAGAAAGTTGAACCGCCGAACTTTGTACGGGCAGTTGTTGGAACAGTAGCGGGTACCGACGCAACGGTTGTAGACCATCATGTTCAAGCCTTCAGGCGTGTGCACCGTGGCGCCCACCGGGCAAACCTGCTCGCAGGGAGCGTTTTCGCAGTGCTGGCAGGCCATGGGCTGGAAATGCGCGCGTGGCGCGGCCAAGTCGCCCTCGAAATAGCTGTCGATGCGCAGCCACTGCATGTTGCGGCCGATGCGCACCTGTTGCTTGCCAACGACGGCAATGTTGTTCTCGGCATAACAGCTCACGATGCACGCATTGCAACCCGTGCAACTGTTCATGTCGATCGACATCGCCCAGGCGTTGGCCTCGTTATAAGGCCAGCTCGGGAACAGCGAGGTGTCGCGAGGCGGCGTGTCGTGATTGTCGCCCTCGTGCGCGAAGTTTGGATTGGCCTTGAACTCGTCGAGCGTGGCGGAACGAATGATGCCGCGCGGGCCGAGCGCCTCGTCGGCTTCAAGCGAATTGTTGCCCTGACCCTGCTGGCCGAAAGTTTTGCCGCGCTGATCCTGGTAGTGGCTCTTCGTGATCGCGATGCCCCACTTGCCGTCCAATTTGCGAATCGACCCTGTTGCATAAAACGGCGCCCAGGTGTTGCGGATGAGGTAGGCGTTGAATCCCTGGCCCGAGCCCACGCGTCCGGCAGCCTCGCGCCCGTAGCCGAGATAGACGGTGACCGAATTATCGGGATGGCCGGGAGCGACGATCACCGGCGCTTTGACGCGGCCATTGCCCACCGTGATTTCGATGATGTCGTCTTCTTCGAGGCCGAGTTTGGTCAGCGTTGCGCCGGAGACGATCGCGGCGTTGTCCCAGCTCAGGCTCGTCACCGGCTTGGGCAACTCCTGCAGCCAGCCCACGTTGTTCCAGCGGCCGTCGTAGATATTCGGGTCGGGGCGGAAGATGATTTCGAGCGAATCCTTGGGCGTGGGCGCGGGAGCCGAAAGGCTCTGAACCATTTTGCCCGGAACGGGTTGACGTGGCGCGTATGTCGTGTCCGCAATCCACCCATCGTGTAGCGCCTTGCGCCAGCCGGTCTCGAAGTCGCCCTTGATCGTCGTCTTCCACGTCTCGCGCACAGCGTCGTAGGGACTCACCATCGGATCGTTGAGCAGCGCCTGGAAGACATGGTGCGCTGTGTGGCCGCCATACAGCGGATCGATCATCGGCTGCACGATTGAAACCGTGCCGTCGTAGGCGCGCGCATCAGACCACGACTCTAAATAGTGCGCTGCGGGAATGTGCCAATGGGAGAGCTGCCCGGTCTCGTCGTAATGCGAGCCAAGATGGGCCACTATGTTCGCTTTGTTGAAGGCGTCGGCGAAGTTAAGATCGGCGGGCGCGTCGTAGATGGGATTGGCGTTCAAAATCACCAGCCAATCGACTTTGCCCGCGTTCAGATCGGCGACCAACTCCTCGAAATCTCCAAGCTGGTCGCTGGGAATCGGAATCGCCGGGTCGGACGTGACGGAGACCGTCTTGCCCACGTTGCCGAGCGCGTTATTGATGGCAATCGCCAGCGCAGCAACCGACGGATCCTGATAAAGCCCCGGAAGCACAGCGCTCTTGCCTGCGCTGGCCTTCAGGTCCTTCGCCAATGAGGCGAGAAACTTCTGCTGGTCATCGGTCCATGCGTAGGTTGGCGCGTTCACTCCCGATGCGCCAACAGCCGCGGCCAGTGCCGCTGCAAATGCCGGAATCTCGCTCGCCCTCAGCCCCAACCGATGCTCTGCCTTCATGCCGGTGGTGGTGGTCGTGCTCTCCACCGCATAGAGCCGGTTCATTCCGTTTTCCGGCTGTTTGCGGCGGGAAGCGTAATCGCGAACGAGCCGATGGAAGCCGGGGTAGCTCGCACCCGAAAGAAAATCCGCGTCCAGCGAAACGATCACATCCGCGCCGCTCAGGTCGTACTGAACATTGATCCCGCTCGCGAGGAACGTCCCGGCCAGCGCGGGATCGTACTGCACCAACTTCGCCTTAGGCCACGCCGTTTGCACTTCCTTCCACTGCCGCGCCAGCGTCGGTGAAGTAATGGCCGCGCTCAGGAAATAGATTCCCGTTCCGTCTTTACTCGAGGTCACCTTGTCGCGCAGCGCCTCGGCAAATTCTGGCCACTCGCGGCCCTCGCCGCGATAGGTAACGTGCTGCGAGCGATCGGGATCGTAAAGATCGAGAAGCGTTCCCTGCGAATAGGGATCGGAGCCGCCCTGGTTGTAGGCGTGCTCGGGGTTGCCATCAATCTTGATAGGCCGGAACTCGTCGCTCTTGACCAGCAGCGGAACGGCGCCAGTCGAGAACGGGTGCGCCGTGGCAAAGTACATCGGCTTGCCGAGAATCAGGTCTTCAGGCGCCTTGATATACGGATAGATCGGCTCATCGGGTTGCTTGGTGCAACCTGCGAGCCCCGCCAACGCCATCGACGCGCCCATCAATTTGAGGAAGCCGCGCCTGGAAACCGGGTCAACCCACTCCTGCGCCGCGGACGGAAATTCGCGCTCCACCGCGGCTTGAAACTCCGGCGTGTTAGCCAGCTCATCGAGCGAACGCCAGTATTTCTTGCCCTTCGCACCGCTCAGCTCGCGGCGAACGGCCTCGAGCGTCATGGGTTTCGGCGAACTTTCCACATTTGCGCTCATCGCCGTAGCGCTTCCGCACGAGCACGAAGTGTCAGGGCACGACTTCAGTCGTGCCGATTCCGCCTCAAAAAGATCGGGGGCTTTAGCCCCTGAGGCACGCTCTTGAGCCGCTCGGTTCATCGCCTTATCGACCTTGCTTTCGCGCCCGCTCATCGGTGGCACACCTCGCAACTGGTCAGGTCTTTCGGCGTGCGGATCTTGTAATGATCGACCAGGAACAGGCCCAAGTCCCGCTGGCTGGTGAACTTCTGATAGGTTGGCGGCCCCACAGGCATCGGCGCCGTGGCAACATCTCCCGATAGACCCTTTGCGCCGCCTTGAGGCAGGTGCAGAGAAGCCATCTCAGCTCCCGCACCGCCCGGATCGTTCGCTGGATCGTTCCTCGTACAGCTGACGCTTTCGGCCGTCGGCACGCCCGGCTTGTTGTCGGCCGCCGCGCACCACACCGGATGGTCGTCGGCCGGCTCTTGCCAGTCCATGTTGTAGATCTGGCTCGTCGGCCGCAGGTTCTTCGCCGGATTGCGATGGCAGTCCAGGCACCACTCCATCTGCAAAGTGTTCTGCGCGTACATCAGCGGCATCTCGTCCACGCGGCCGTGACAGCTCTCGCAACCAATGCCCTTGTTCACGTGAATCTCATGGTTGAAGAAGACGAAGTCGGGAAGGTCGTGCACCTTGATCCAGGGAATCGACTGTCCGGTGTACCAGCTTTGGCGCACTGGTTCCAATAACTGAGCATTTGTCCAGATCTGCGCGTGGCAGTTCATGCAGGTACGCGTGGGTGGAATGCCGGCGTAGCTCGATTTCTCGACAGAGGTGTGGCAATACTGGCACTGCAAACCGAGCCCCTGGACGTGATGCTTGTGGCTGAAGGGAACCGGTTGATCCGCGCGCTGGCCCTGCCGCGTGACCCACGGCGAGCGCTGCAACTCGTCCAGCGTGACTCCCAGGGCAATGACAATCAACCCCGTCAACACCAGGCTCATCCGTGCCAGTGCGTTGGAGCTGCGGTCGAAGATTTGTGCCATGAACGAATCCCGGTTTGACTTGCGTTGTGGATGCGCCGCGTGTGCCAGCGGTCACATAGTTCATGTACAAGAAATGCTCAACGATAGAACTTCAGGGAGCGGGCGGGGTCGCCCGAAATTTCAATATAGCAGCCGGAGGCCCTTGCGTACCAAGCGACGCGTGCCACATCGCGAAAAAGTTTTGTGGGAATCCGACTTGCAATCTCTTGAAAAGAAAATCGTTTGTGACAAGCGCGACTTCGGGGAAACCACCACCGTTCTCCTGGCGCCGTGCGTACCAGAAGTTGGGATGTTCAAGAAGAAAATATCATGCCAGAACCTATTCCTGGCAAGCTCGCTCAATTTGCCCGGCCTGCGCAACATTCCTCACCTGTGTGCGACGTCGCGCAGCATCGACCACACGACTCTGAACAGGCTTCGCCGAAGGCGCTATCCGGCGACGACTTCGGCCAGCCAATAATCACCAGAAACACGTCGAGGACAAAGAGAGCGATCGCAATGTCATTGAAGAGTGTCGCCTGCGGCAGAGCCGGCCAAAACTGATTGGCCGCCCAGAAGAGAAAGGCAACGGCCAGCATCAGTGCCTTCAGGAGTTCCATTGCAGCCGGCCGATGCGCAATCTGGTAGACGAGGTATGCAAGCGCAATCGTGGCCAGCGAAAAAGCCGCGAGAATCTCATGGCTTCCCGCCGGAAAGAGATTGGGAAAGGCGTCCCAGGACAACAAGACCGCGACGCCTGCAAGCGTGACGCCACCAAGGACGGCAGGAATCAGTCTCTTGCTTCGGCCAAGACGCGTATACATAAGTCTCGATTCCCGCGTCTCCGAACGAGACGCCAAAGTCCTCTCGCGGCGCCGCAGCAGCCCGCTGAGCCGATGCTAACAATTTGATCGTTTAGAATTCATAAGGACGTAATAACCACTCTCAACAAGATCCCAACACGCGGGACTCATTGGCCCGGCTTCGTGGACACAATTCCATCGATTGCTGCCGAATGACTGCTCGCAAACGGCCCGTCATCGAACGTAAAGGGAAGCGCCTATGAAGTACGCCGGACTGCTGGTGATGCCCGCTGGATTCTTTCTCGCGCTAGCCGCGCTGGCGCTGTTTTCCGAGCCCGGGCCGCGAACTGCGTTTGTGCTTTGCGGATTGGCGGTCGAGGGCATGGGCCTGGTTGTCGCGGTACGCGGCCACATGCTGCCGCGCGGGGCGAGCCGCCCATGAACCCGATCCCGCCCATGATCCCTGCGCCGGTTCCCGCAATGAGCGACGCTGCGTTTGCGCTCACTCTCGGGCTGCTGCTTCTTGCGCCCATGGCGATCGCCGGCGTGGCGCTGATCAATACCGGCCTGGGACGATCGCGCTCGGCGGCGCAGGCGATGCTGGGCAATCTTGCCCTGATTGCTGTTGCGGTCATCGTATTCGCTTTCATCGGAGCATCGTTTGCGGGATCGTTGGGATCGAAAGAAGTCGTTCTGCATGCGGCCGGCAAGCCCTGGAGCGTGCTCGGCCTCGGGCCGTTTTTGCTCCGCGGCCTTGGCGGCGCTGCGCCGCAGGCCCAGCTCGCGGTCTTGTTTGAGTTTTTGGCCGTCGCCATGATGGTGCTGCTTCCCTGGGGCTCGGGCGCGGATCGCTGGAGGCTGTCGGCCGGTTGCGCAACCGCAGCGGTTTTGGCGGCGATCGTTTTTCCTCTCGCTTCACATTGGATCTGGGCCAGCGGATGGCTTGCGGCCTTGGGCGCGAACTTTTCGCTGGGCGTCGGCTTCATCGACGGCGGAGGCGCGGCCACTGTGCATGTGATCGGCGGCCTGAGCGCACTGTGCGTGGTCTGGATCGCCGGGCCTCGCCGCGGAAAATTCCCCAAAGAGGGCCTCTCCACCGCCATGCCCGGCCACGACGCCACCTATGTGCTTTTCGGCTGCCTGCTCGCGCTGGTGGGCTGGCTAGCCTGGAACGCCGCTGGCGCAATCCTCTGGTTGCACGCTCCCCTCAGCACGATTCCGAGCACGGCGATCAACACGCTGCTCTCTGCTTCCGGCGCGCTGGCCGCCACTTATTCCGTCACGCGATTCCGCTTTGGCAAACCCGACGCCAGCCTCTGCGCCAACGGCTGGCTGGCCGGCCTTGTCGCCTCGAGCGCATGCGCGGCCTTCGCTTACCCGATGGAATCCCTCTTCGTCGGAGCCGTGGCTGGCATCTTCACTCCGCTGCTGGTGGAGGTGCTCGAACTCGCGCTCTCCATCGACGATCCCACGGGCGCTATCACCGTCCATGGCGTAGCGGGGCTGTGGGGATTAGTTGCAGCCGGCGTTTTTGCGCCGCAACCGGGCCAGCTTCTTGCCCAACTCGTCGGCATCGCCGCGCTCCTCGGCTTCGTCTTCCCGCTCACCTATCTGTTGCTTTCCCTGCTCAACCGGCTCGTCCCCTTCCGCGTGGACCCGGACGGCGAGCGAATGGGGATGGATTTGCACGAGCTTGGTGGTGGAGCTTATCCCGAGTTTGTCATCCACCGCGACGAGTCCTATCGCTGAGCAGGCCGGGATCGGGGTATCATTTTATTCATGCTTCCGATCCGCATTCCGGAAACCCGCGCAGCCGGCTGCCCGCCCCCGATTGCAGAGCGCCAATCAGAATTGGCCGAGCTATGCCGCAAATTCCACGTTCGGCGGCTGGAGTTGTTCGGTTCAGCCATGAGCGGCCAATTCAATTCCGGTCGCAGCGACCTCGATTTTCTGGCGGAATTCGAGCCGCTTCCGGCGGGCAGGTACGCTGACACTTTCTTCGGGTTCAAGGACGCGCTTGAGGGACTTTTCGGACTGCCCGTCGATCTTGTCATTCCTTCGGCCATCCGAAATCCTTACTTCCGGCAGAGCATCGAAAACAGCAAGGCCCTCCTTTATGCAGCTTGAGGCACTGTGATCGGCCGCTGACAGTATCGAGAGTTACGATTGAAGGCTCATGGGAATCTTTGGTTCGCTGTTCTACCCGTGGGGCCTGCTGCTTCAGGCAGCCGCCATCGTCCACTTCATCCGCCGCCGGCCGGACACCTATTGGATTTTCATCATCCTGTTCCTCGGCCCGCCGGGC
>JBEKWT010000103.1:0-9391 GCA_049512795.1 Occallatibacter sp. | reverse complement strand
CCCAAGCTCTCTCCCTTACCCTCCGCCGCGACGCCACGCAGGTCGCCGCTCTCCACGCACGCGCCGCCACATGGCGCATCACCATGCCCCCAAATAATCTCAAGCAAGCCGACGTGCTCGATGGCGCAACCGTACTCCCCAACCCCAACGGCAGTGCGCCCGGCCAATGGCTCGACGTCACCTTCTCGGGCTTCCGCAAGCTCGTCATGCTCCTCCCCGGCCCGCCACATGAGTGCCGTCCCCTCTTTGACGCTGAATGTCTCGCTCGCCTCCGCGCCGTCGCCCCGCCGCGCTCCATCGCCGTCCGCACGCTCAAGGCAGCTATGATTCCCGAGTCGCAGGCCGACAAGCTCCTCGCTCCCATCTACTCCACGTACGCTGACATCGAAACCACTCTCCTCGCCCACGCCGGCGATCTGCAAATCACTCTGAAGTCGCTCTCGAAGATTGGTTCTACTCCTCCGAGGGTGACACGCTCGAGCAAATCGTTCTTTACTATCTCGGCCTGCGCCAGGCCAAACTCGCCGTCGCGGAAAGCTGCACCGGCGGCCTCATCGCCCAGCGCATCACCTCCGTTCCCGGAGCCTCGCGCTCATTTCTTGGTGGAGTTGTTGTGTATTCTGACGAGCTCAAGACCGACTTTGCCGGCGTCCCCGCCGATCTCATCACAAAGTACGGCGCTGTCTCGGCTGAAGTCGCCAAAGCTCTTGCCGAAGGCATCCGCGCGCGCACCGGCGCAACCATCGGCCTCGGCGTCACCGGAATCGCCGGCCCCACCGGCGCAACCGAATCCAAACCCGTCGGCCTCGTCCACATCGCCGTTTCAGACGCACAGGGCACCGACGCTATCGACCGCACATTCCGCGGCGATCGCCAGCGCATCCGCGAGTGGGCCTCGCAATTCGCCCTCGACCTAGTCCGCCGCCGCCTCATGTAGGTAACGCTTTAGTTCTCGGGCGTAGCGGCGAATGATTTGCCCCTTGACATTTGCACACAAATGTACAAAAACTAGTATTTGTACGTTTTCGTACAATTAAAAATTATGCGCCAAGCGAAGAACAAATGCTATTCGGTCATCACCGCTGATGTCATCGACTCTCGTGGAATCGTATCGTTTACGAAAAAGCTGACTCGGAAACTCCGGACACTTACGAGTTTGCACTTACGGCAAAAACTGATTCTCTCGCCCTACGCGGTGACGGCTGGAGACGAGTTCGAGGTCGTTTTAGCCAAGCCGGAATTTACGCCGCGAGCCATATTGGATTTGCGCCGCCTTTTCTACCCCTTAGAACTTCGGATTGCGATCGGAATCGGAAAGGCAACCGGAGTTCACGCTAAACCCGTCAACCTTCACGGCGGGGGCGACGCATTCCTTAGGGCGCGGCGGGCTGCTGAGCAGCTGAAAGCCGGCTATCCAAAATATCGTCTCCTGACCGTGTTTGTCTCTGGCAATGAGCTCTTCGACACGATTGCGAATACAATCTACCGCCTTCAGGACTCGCTCACTCAACGAACGACCGGCAGTCAATGGGCGGCGATTAATACGCGCCTGGAAACCGGCCGCCAGGACAGAACTGCGCGGCGACTGAACCTTGATATTTCCACCGTTTCGCGCAATCTCAAGCGAGGCTATTATTGGCACCTCGTTGAAACCGCTCAAGCCATGGAGCGTATCATTCGGACATATTTCTGACTTGTACGTTTTCGTACAAATTCTTAAAATTGGACGTTTTTATGCAACTAGCACAATTGACGTTTCTCGCTTTGCTTCTCGCGCATCTCCTGGGGGATTTCCTTCTTCAGCCGAAATGGCTTGTCGAGAGAAAAGGACAACGGCTATGGCCGCTCCTATTTCACGGCTCTGTACATTGCGCCTCGGCATGGACCTGTCTGCTCATCTTCACCCCTGCAATTTTCTTATCCGCTTACGGCCAAACGATCGTCCTTGGGTATTCGATCGTTCATATAATAATCGACAAACTGAAGTCCCTATTCATCGCGCACAAAGCTCGGCGCGATAACGTGCAAACATTCCTATTCGATCAACTTCTTCACGTGATCGTCATTGCAATAGCGGCAGGTCTCTTAGTGAGAAGTTCTCCTGCCGCCTTATTCAGTGGATTCAATCCGTCTCCATCCACACAGGCCCGAATCCTGGAGGCGGCCATCATTTATATTGGCGTCGTCTTCGGAGGAGGGTATTTGATTCGTTATCTCACCCGAAGCTTCGCGACCAAAAGTACCACCGAGAGTCCGCATCAATTGGAAAATGCCGGCCTCTACGTTGGCTGGATAGAAAGGTTCCTGGTGATCACAGCCATCGTGATGCAATCTCCTGTGTTGGTTGGTCTCATTTTGACTGGCAAGTCGATAGCCCGCTTTCCTGAATTCAAGGAGCCGCGATTTGCCGAATACTTCCTTATGGGGACGCTCCTCAGCATCTCGCTCTCTGTATTCGGTGGAATCCTTTTGTTGCTGGCGCTCTACGGAACTGTATCGCTGAAGTAACACCCCTGCCTGAAGAATCATCCTTGGCTCCACGCACATGACTTTGGTCACGCCTCGTGCGCCCCTAAAACACAACCCTCCTCACCAACCCCCGCATCCACATGATCAGATATTCAAAACTGAGAGCTGTGTCGTCCCCGCTTCCGGAATCACCCGGCCTCTCAAATCTTCCCCTCGAGGTGCGAGCATGAATTCCAAATGGCTCCTGTGTGTTTTTCTTGGAGTGTCAGTGTCATCGCTGGCGTTCGCGAAAGACCCCGCCCCCTATCAAACCGGAAAACTGCTGCAGATGAACTCTGTTCACTGCGGCACTGCGCAAAAGAGCGACACGTCGGCGCTCGGCGAAATCATCGGCACCGACAACCGGAGCACGAAGACCCAGGACGTCCTCTGCCAGGAATACGTCCTCGAAACCGATTCCGTGGACTACCACATCCGCCCGCGCGACGAAAAACATCCCGAGATTCTGCCCATCGGCTCGCTGGCGCAATTCCGCATCGATAAAGACAAGCTGATTCTTCGCGCTGAAGGCATGGACAAGGAGCGCCAGTACATCGTCGTCTCCATAACGCCGCGCTCCGGCAGCGCTTCCTCTGACTCCGCCCTCGCGAGTAAGCCTTAACAAAGCGCGGGGCCAGGTTGCCTTCTCCGGGAGCGTGGATGGCGGCGCAGCTTGCCTGCGCCGACCGCCCATCCGCGCGCACCTCTCCCCACCGCACGCTAAACGTGCGTGCATCCGCCTGAATTATCGCGTCTACTTTTTTGCCGCCCTACTTTTTTGCTGACCTATTTCGTTGCCGCAGCGATCGGCTTGTAGCCCGACTTTCCCGCTTTTCTCAGCGCCGACATTCCCTGTCCGATCGTCAGCAGCGGAGTCGTCTTCACCGACTTCAGTGAGCCACCCGCGGCGGCTGCTAGCGACAGCGCGGCAGCACTCACGTTGTTCGGCATCTCCACGATCATCACAAGATCGTGGTCGCCAAACGCCAGCCACGACCCAACTAACTTGCCGCCCAGACCCGCAATCACCTTGCTGACATGTCCCGAGCGATCCTGCGGTTTCGCAATCAAGGCGCTCAACGCCTCGGAGGTGTACGACACCTGCACCAAAAAACTTGCCATGGGGAATCACCTTTCTCTCAAATACTTTCCTTCTCGGGGGATGGAAGGCTGTTGCAGTATACCTCCGCAATCCGCCCCTTCGCGCAAATCTTCATCGCGCTCCGACTCCGCTAACTCCACCAACCCTACTGTCCCGCAGTCCCAAAACGCCCGCCCCTCTGCGTTCATATGACACCTGACCCCTGAAACCTGACACCTGATTCCTTTGCTACACTTCTCCTGACGCTTTGCTCCGCTCCACCATGTATTCAATCCCCCGCCACCGCCGCCGGAGCCTTCATGCCAGTCGTTGAGCTCGCCTCGGTCACCAAGGCCTACGAAAGCAAAGTCGCCGTCCGCAACCTCTCGCTCTCCATCGAGCCAGGCCAGATGTTTGGCCTCCTCGGTCCCAACGGCGCAGGCAAAACCAGCTCCATTCGCATGATGATGGGCATCACCATGCCCGACTCCGGCCGCATCACCCTCTTCGACAAACCCTTCGACCGCAGCAGCCTCGACCGCGTCGGCTACCTGCCTGAAGAGCGCGGCCTCTACAAGAAAATGAACGTCCTCGACCAGCTCGTCTTCTTCGGCCGCCTCCACGGCCTCACCGCCGAAGCCGCACGCAAGCGCGCCGTCGACTGGGCCTCCCGCATGGAAATCTCCGATTCCCTCGACAAAAAAACGCAGGAGCTCTCCAAGGGCATGCAGCAGAAAATCCAATTCATCGCCACGCTGCTCCACGACCCCGGCCTCGTCGTCATGGACGAGCCCTTCAGCGGCCTCGATCCTGTCAACACCACGCTCCTCCAGGACGCGCTCCTCGATCTCAAATCCCGCGGCAAAGCCATCCTCTTCTCCACCCACCGCATGGACCAGGTTGAAAAGCTCTGCGACTCCATCTGCCTCATCAACAATGGCGACGCCGTCCTCAGCGGCAACCTGCGCGAGATCAAGAGCCGCTACGAGCGCAACCACGTCGTCGTCGAATTCGAGGGCAGCGCCGACTTCCTCAAATCCGAAGAAATCGCCTCGGCCAACAACTACTCAGGCCACGCTGAAATCCAGCTCAAGCCCCACGGCGATGCGCAAAAGCTTCTTCATCTCGCCGCCTCCATGGCCGCCATCTACCGTTTCGAGCTCGTCGAGCCTTCACTCGAGGAAATCTTCATTCAGACCGTGGGAGGCAAACCCAATGCCTAATTCGCCGCGTAACATGCTCCTCGTCGCCAAGCGCGAGTACCTCGAGCAAATTCGCGGCCGCGCCTTTATCTTTTCCACGGTGCTGTTGCCGCTGTTGATTGTTGGTGGAATGGCGGCCAGCTACTTTTTTGGGCGCAAGGCCGGCACCGGAGCTCATATTGCCATCGTCGCGCAGAATGTTGCGCTCGCCAATCAGGTTCGCCGGGAGATGCTCTTCGATACCGATGCCAAATACACCGTTGATGTCGTGGCCCCGGCATCTCCTGAAAATCGCGCGGCTCTGCTCCAACGGCTCCACGCCAAGTCCATCGACGGAATTCTCTCGATCGATTCTTCTTCTTCCGGAGCCATTACCGCTTCTTATACCTCGCTGGCCTCCGTTGGCTTCGCCAATATCGGAGCGATGCAGGATCAGTTGAACCGCGGGATCGTCAATGAACGCCTGCTCGACGCGGGTATGAAGCCGACTGACGTCGCTGCCGCTCTCAAGTGGGTCCCCATTGAAACGCTCCAGTTAAACAAGGAAGGTAAGGCGGGAAAAAGCAGCGGCATCGCCACCTTCTACAAGAGTTTTGTCCTGCTCCTGCTGCTTTCCATGCCCATCATGCTTTACGGCCTCGATATGGCCCGCGCCATCATCGAGGAAAAATCCTCGCGCATCTTCGAGGTCATGCTCGCCATCGCCCGCCCCGACGATCTGCTGGCCGGCAAAATGATCGGCGTCGGAGCAGTGGGCCTCACCCAAATCGCCATCTGGGTCCTTGCCTTTACTCTGGTTCTGGGATCTTCGCTCGCCGCGCCATTGCTCTCCGGCGATTTCAGCCTCCACATCTCCTGGGCTTTGAGCCTCCTCTTCCCCTTATACTTCGTGCTCGGCTTCGCTCTTTTCAGCGCCGTCTTCTCCGGACTGGCCGCCACCTGCGAGACCTCGCAGGATCTGCAGAAGTTTATGCCTCTGGCCATCATCCCGCTTTATATGGGCATGGCTGCTCTCCCCTTGCTGATGAAAGATCCCAATTCCGTCTGGTCCATCGCCGCATCGCTCTTCCCGCTCACCTCGCCTTATGTCATGCTGCCGCGCGTCGAGTTGCAGATGCCCCCTATCTGGCAAATAGCAGCTTCGATCGGCCTCTTGCTCGTCGCCATATGGGGCGCCTTGTGGCTCTCGTCCCGCCTCTATCGAATCGGCATCCTCATGTACGGCAAGCGCGCCACCCTCCCCGAACTCCTCCGCTGGCTCCGCTACAGTTAATCCCGCGCTGAGCACTGCTGACAAAAAATCTGCGTTTGCTCTTCGGGCTTTTCGCGCCCATCGCCCACCACAAATGAACGGGTGCCCCATGTCCCTCGCATTTGGGGACATGGGATAGCACAACCCTCAACCTCGCACATTAAAAACTGACCCCTGATCCCCGTCTCGCCCGTTCCCACAACCCTCAACCTCGCACGAACAAGCTAACCACTAACCACTAATCACTGACCACTGCCCTTCGTTACAACCCATCCGTCACCAACCCCATCTCACTCAACAGGCGGTCGCATGAATATCCCCCTCAAGCCACGCCTCCAATCCTGGTCCCTCGTCGCCCTGCTCTTCTGCGCCGTGCAGCCGCACATCCAGGCAGACGCCCCATTCGTCCGCTATGTGCAAGGCAGCTTTCACGGCTTCCTCGAGCTGCGCTCCGAAGACGGCCAGGTCCTCGCTTCTGGAGACTCTACTCAGGTCGTCCACGGCGACCGCGTCACGTCACGAACGCTCTTCACCTTCAAAGATGGCTCTGTCGACGATGAAACCACGGTTTTCTCGCAACACCGCATCTTCCAGCTCATCTCCGACCACCATATTCAGAAGGGGCCTTTCTTTCCTCATCCCATGGATGTCTTCGTCGACGCGCGCAGCGGCCGAGTCACGACCCGTACCGAAGGCAAAGATGGCAAAGAGGAGGTCAGAACCGACCGTCTTCAACTGCCGCCCGACCTCGCCAACGGCATGGTCCCGCTCGTCGTAGAAAACATGGGCTCCGATGCCCCCCAGAAAACAGTCTCGATGGTGGTAGCCACACCCAAGCCGCTCGTCGTCAAACTCGTCATCTCCAAACTGGGCGAAGACAACTACTCGCTCGTCGGCTCGACTCGCAAGGCAATCCATTATGAAATCAAAATCGAACTTGGCGGCCTCGCTGGCGTAGTCGCGCCCCTCATCGGTAAGGAGCCGCCAGATATTCAGATGTGGGCCGTCACCGCACCAACCCCAACCTTCGTCAGAGAACAAGGCCCCATCTATCCCGACGGCCCCATGATGACCATCCAACTCGCCAGCCCCGCCTGGCCCGACTCTCCCAAATCCGGCGATTAGACTGAGCGCGGGCGGGCCGCCCTGGTCCCTGCATTTTTCCCGGCGCTCGCTCCTCGCGCGCTCGCGCCGAATCCTTTTCCCGCCCCGCTTCAGTCCGTCTCTTCCTCCGGCATCTCATACTCCAAAATATCTCCCGGAGCGCAGTCCAGCTCCTTGCACAGCGCGTCGAGAGTCGAGAATCGAATCGCCTTTGCCTTGTTGCTTTTCAGAATCGATAGGTTGGCCAGCGTAATTCCCACACGGCCGGCAAGCTCCGTCAGGGAGACGCCGCGCTCGAGCATGACCCGGTCGAGATGTACACGAATCGCCATTGCTCGTCACCTACACCGTCAGTTCGCTTTCTGCTTTGAGCGCGTAGCCGCGACGGAAAACCTCAGCCAGCACCACGAGCAGGATTCCCATAAAGATCGCGTCGAAATCGATCGCCCATGAGATCCAAACGCCTGGTTCGGGCCTCAATCCGAGCCTCAGCAATTGGACGCAAAAGGCCGTCCGCAGAAGAGCGCTGACGATAACGGCGTAGCCCATCATCCGCAAGCGGCTCGGTGTTTTGAGATGAAACGGTTCTCCGATCCTGGCAGGTTCCAGGATTCGCATGAGCAGATACAGAACCACCAAATGACAGGTTCGTGAAACCAGCTCCATTCCCCAAATCCACCATCTCGCTTCGCTGCCTCGGAACACATCGAAGCCCAATTCCAACGGACCGCTTTGAACATCGAACGACAAATATTGATGAACACTGGAAGGAAGAATTGGAGCGATTGCCATCAGCACAACACGCGCAATCTGCATAAAAAACAGGATCTTGACGATTAAATGAAGTTTCGAAGCAATCGACTTCGGGCCAATGAGGTTCATAGATCCTCCCCAACAAAGCGTCCGTATTATGTGCCAATATTTATTGATTGTCAATAATAAATGTTTGACTATCGATAATTTATTGTCGTTTTTCAATAATTAATCTGCCCCGGCCGGTGGCCCCGGTCCTGGGGACGTCGGTCTCGCCACACTAGTTTGCGGGGGGTAGCGTGGCGATGAAAGCGTTCATTTCCCGCAAGACATCGGCCTCATTGGAGCGGAAGACATAATGGGTCGCATGCGGGATTCGCACCACGCGGGCTGAAGGGACTTGCCGCTCGAAGGCTTCGACCTGCCGCTCTTTGTTGCGCCTCATGAGTGCCTGTCTCACGGCCTGGGCGCGGGATTGGGGATCGTCTCCGGATACGGCACCGGGATTCTCTCCATCGGCGAAGATCACACCTCCAGGTTGACACTTTTCTCCACGGAAATCATTTGGACCGTATGGCGCGATGAATCGACCTTCTCCTGAGCATGGAGTGTGACCATCAGCAAAGAGAGAAGAACGAAGTGAACCGATTGTGTTCTGCGGAATCTCATAGAGCGACTCCTGTCAGCAAGTTGGCGGCTGCATGGTTGTGGTGGCATCAAAAAGCTCTTCCGGGCCCCTCGAGCGAGAATACCGTGCCTCGTTGCGTTACCGCTGAAGAACGGCGGGCGGCCGGGTGCCCCCGGTCCCTCGCACTTGGGGACCGGGGATCGCACAACCTTGCACCGTCCAATCCCTGACCCCTCATCCCTCATTCCCTTGTTCCCTTGGTCCCTTGGTCCCTCAGTCCCTGTCTTTCTGTCAAGCCCTCAATCGACCGCGCGCACGCATCAGACTCACCCTAACCCTTTCCTTCTCCGTCACTTATTTACCACTTCACTTTTCTCCCAACTTTGCCGATCATTTCGCCTCCTTGGCGCACAATAGCCTCATGATCGAAGAGCAGACCAGCGAAGCGGACGGACCATCGGCTACTGGACATTGGCTATTGGCTACTGGCTGTGCATTGTCCCTGCCCTCCCGCTCCCTCGCTCTCCGCCCACGGTCCGCGGTTCACGGTCCACGGCTCCCCGTCCTTCCGTTTTCTTGCTCCCTCGCTCCCTTGCTCCCTCGATCCCTCGCCCTTCCGACCACCGACCACCGTTCGCTGACCACTGGATTCCCTCCCGTTCTTACCACTAACCACTACACACTAATCACCGCTTTTCACGCCTTTCCAACCACTAACCAATACCCGCGAATCACTGCCTTTACCCACCCCCCTGCCTTTCTACCCCACCCCCACCCCTCAAGCCCCCACCCCCCTGCTTTTCTGTTCCCCGTTCCCTTGTTCCCTTGGTCCCTTTTTCCCTGCTTTTAACCCACCCCCCCAT
>JBEKWT010000102.1:0-8980 GCA_049512795.1 Occallatibacter sp. | reverse complement strand
ATGCCGTTTTGTGAAACTGTGAAACTGTGAAACTGTGGAGCCTTTAGAATCAGCAGCTTGCGTCCACAGTTTCACAGTTTCACAGTCTCACAGTTCTGGTTTTTTTGATTTGTGCAGTTTTTGATTTCGACTCTTGCTTTTTTCGTTCACGCATCGCGTTTTTTCATCGCCAACTCGCCAACTTGCTAACTCGCCAACTTGCTGACTCGCTGACTCGCTGATTTGTGGTGGGCGAACGCGGAGTTTGCGCGCGGCTCATCATTTGCGCATCGCACCCAAGCGATTTAAGGTTATCTCGCTCCAGAGATCGTGAGGGAAATGCGATGCAAACCAGACTTTTTGTTGTTGCTCTTGCTGCCGCTTCTTTGGTGACCGCTGCCGCTGCACAATACGGGCCGAAGCCGGAGCCGGTGCGGCCGAAGATTACAGGCATCTCGCACCTTGCTGTCTATACATCCGATGCCGCGGCCACCGAGCACTTTTACACCGTGAGTGTGGGCGCGGTGAAGCTGCCCGATCCCGAGAATCCGCAGGGCGTGCGCTATGCGCTGAGCGCGACGCAGTTTATTGAAGTGCTGCCGCTGCCTGCGGGCGCGGGCATCAACCGGCTCGATCATATTGGTCTAAATACGGAGAGCGCCGAGGCGATGCGCAAGTATCTCGCGGCCAAGGGATGGACGACGCCCGCGCACGTGGAGCGCGCGAAGGACGGCAGCCGCTGGTTCGACGTGCTCGATCCCGAGGGCAACACGATCCAGTTTTTGCAGCTGCCGGCGAATGCTGCCGCGGTGGACGCGCCGAATGCCATCGGGCATCACATCATCCACGTGGGCATGCTGGTGCACGATCGCGCGACGGAGGATAAGTTTTATCGCGACCTGCTGGGGTTCAGGCCGTATTGGTGGGGCGGCCGCGGCGGCAAGGTCGCGGTGGAGTGGGTGAGCCAGCAGGTTCCCGATGGCCACGACTGGATTGAGTACATGCTTGCGGCGGGGCCGGGCAAAGGGATTCCGGCAGACATGACGCAGCAGACCCTGGGCGTGCTGGACCATTTCTCGATCGGCGAGGTTTCGGTTCCCGATGCGTACAAGGTGCTGGTGAGCGCGGACCGGCTGAGCGGGCGGCACGACCAGGCGCCCAAGATCGGGCTCGACGGGAAGTACCAGTTCAATCTCTACGATCCCGATGGGACGCGCGTGGAGATGATGAACTTCCATGCGACGGAGAAACCGTGCTGCTCGGATTTCACGGCGGAAGATCCGGCGGAGTGAAAAAAGCAGGGAGTCAACGAGTCAGCGGGTCAGTAAGTTGGCGGGCTGGAGGAGTTGGCGGCTACTCCTCTTCCTCCAATTGCATGCTGAGGTAGCGCTCGTAGCCGAGCTCCTTGATCTGATGGAGCTGCGCTTCAAGCCAGTCGACGTGCCCTTCTTCGTCCTTCAAAAGGGCGATAAAGACGTCGCGAGAGCCGTTGTCGCGATTCTCGACGCAGATGCGGATGGACTCGTTGTAAGAGGCGACGGCGCCCAGCTCGAGCTTGAGATCGGACTGGATCATCTCGCTCACGTTCTTGCCGATCGTGAGCGACATGGGCTCCATGCTGGGCGTGGCGTCGAGGAAGAGGATGCGCTCCATCAATTTCTCGGCGTGGCGCATCTCGTCGATGGACTGCTTCTTGATGAGTTTGCCGAGGCGATCGTAACGCCAGTTTTCGTACATCTCCGCGTGCAGGAAGTACTGGTTGATGGCGGTGAGCTCGTCGCGGAGGGCCTGGTTGAGGCGTTCAATAACCTTGGGGTTTCCCTTCATGGGGAACAATTGTATACTGGACGAGGCCTGAAGTGGCGGGGGAATCCCTGTCTTTTGTGCCCGCGGCGAGCGATCCGCTTGCCGAAAATCGAGCAAGACCGAGAAGAAAATGCCAAAGTTGAAGACCCATTCGGGCGCGGCAAAGCGCTTCAGCAAGACTGGCACCGGAAAGATCAAGCGGGGCCAGACGAAGACGCGGCACATCCTGACGTCGAAGTCGAAAAAGAGCAAGCGGAAGCTGGGCAAACAGAAGCTGGTTTCCGACGGCGACTACTTCAAGGTAGCGCGCATGATTCCCTACGCCTGAGCGCTCCGCGCCCTTGATCCTTTGGAGGAGGGGCGTGCTAGTGCTGATGGGCCGTTGCATAGGCCCCCGCCGGTTGCGGAAAGCGTTTCGCGAGCTGCGAGAGATCAGGCTTGACCAGAGCGAGTGAAGAGGTTGACAGCCGTCGCAAATGTGATGGCCTCCTGCCTCCAGCCGCGTAACCACAGCCGTTAGCTATTAGCCCTTAGCCATTAGCTCGACGTGCTTGAACCGGATTCCGCGATTCGCCGCGACAGGCGGAGATGGACCGGCGGAATCCCAAAAAGGAGAACAACAAATGCCCCGCGTAAAACGCAGTACGAAGCGGAATGACCGGCGCAAGAAGATTCTGAAGCGCGCCAGCGGTTATTTCCTGACCAAATCAAAGCTCTACCAGGCGGCGCAGGAGGCCGTGGAGCGCGGCCTGAAGTTTGCTTACACGGGGCGGCGGTTGAAGAAGCGCCAATACCGCTCGCTGTGGATTGTGCGCATTGCCGCAGCATGCAAGCTGAACGGGACAAGCTACTCGCAGTTCATCAGCGGGCTGAAGAAGGCCGGCGTGGAGCTGGACCGCAAGATTCTGGCCGACATTGCTGTGCACGACGCGGCTGGGTTTACCAAACTTGTGGAGCAGGCCAAGGCGTCGCAGCCGGCGAAGGCAAAGGCCGAGAAGCAGGCAAACGCCAAGGTTGCATAACGACGAAATATGACTGGCGGAAAATGCGGCCCGGGGTTCGAAAGGACTCTGGGCCGTTGTGCGTTTGCCGGAACTTTCATCTCCGATTGCTGCGGCGCTGTGACCTGAATTTGGCTAGGCCGATACTCCCGGCGCGCGAGAGTGCGCATCTGCTCGATGCAATGCTTTATTCTTCTCTTTACACATGACGAACGAAGCGATACCGAATCTGACAGCGCCTGCACTTACTGGATTTGACGAAGCTGCGCTGGACAAGGCGTTTGCTGCGCTCGAGCACCAGGCGCGCGAGGCGGCGGCAGGGCTCGACGGCGAAGCGGCTGTGGAAGCGTTCCGCCTGGAATGGCTGGGGCGCAAGCAGGGCCGGCTCAACGAAGTTTCCGGACGGTGGCTGAAGGCTGCTCCGCCAGAGGCGAAGAAGGCGCTCGGCGTGCGCTTCAATGCGCTGAAGGAAGTGGTGGAGGGGCTGCTGGATGCGGCGCTCGGCGGCGGGCCAAGTGATGCGGCGCTCAAGGCCGAGGCCATCGACATTACGCTGCCGGGAACGCGGCGGCAGACCGGCGCAGAGCACCCGATTACGCGCACGATGAATGAGATTGTGGCCGTGTTTGCGGCACTGGGCTATTCGGTGGGCGTTGGGCCTGAAGTCGAGACCGACTACTACAACTTCGAGAGCATGAATTTTCCGCCGGGGCATCCGGCGCGCGACACGCAGGACACGCTGGTGGTTGCGGGGCAGGAGCGAAAGCCGCTGCGTGATCGATTGCTCTTGCGCACTCACACTTCGCCGGTGCAGATGCGGACGATGGAGCAGCAGCCGCCGCCGGTGCGCATCGTGATTCCGGGCAAGGTGCACCGCAACGACGCTGCCGACGCAACACATTCACCTGTATTTCATCAAGTCGAAGGGTTGTGCGTGGACGCGAACATCACCTTCAGCGATCTGAAGGGCACACTCGACCACGCCATGAAGGCGCTGTTCGGGTCGGCGGTGAAGACGCGGTTCTTCCCTTCGTTCTTTCCGTTCACCGAGCCGAGCGCGGACGTGCAGATCAGTTGCATTTTCTGCGGCGGCAAGGGCTGCCGGAAATGCAAGCAGTCAGGGTGGATTGAGCTGCTGGGCTGCGGCATGGTGGACCCCGCGGTGTTTGCGTTTGCGGCGGAAAAGCAGCCGGGTTATGACGCGAAGCAGGTTTCCGGATTCGCATTCGGCATGGGCGTGGAGCGCATCGCGATGATGAAGTACGGCATCAGCGAGATCGGGAGCTTCTTTGCGGGGGACATGCGGTTCCTGGGGCAGTTTGCATGAAGATTTTGACCAAATGGCTGCGGAGTTATTTGCCGGGGCTCGCACATGACGACGCCCAGTTGGCCGAAGACCTTACGCTGCGCGGGATCGCGGTGGAGGGGATTTATCCGCTTGGCGAGGGCAAGGGCTCGGTTTACGAGATGGACATCACGACGAACCGCGTGGACGCGATGAATCATTACGGCATTGCGCGTGAGGCGGCGGCGATCTACGGGTTAAAGCTGGCGGAATTGCACTACGCGCTGCCAAAACCCCGCGTGGGCGGCCAGCCCTTTTCTGTACGGATTGAGGCTGAAGACGCGTGCGGGCGGTTTACGGCGCGGGTGCTGCGAGAGATTAAGATCGGCGAGTCGCGCGATTGGTTCGCGGGCGCGGAGGTGGCGACGTATTTCGCGCTACTCGAGCAGAAGATGATCTTGAACGCCGTGGATGCGACGAATTTTGCATGGCTGGCGATGGGCCAGCCGACACACGTCTTCGATCTGGACAAGATCGAGGGAGGAATCATTGTGCGGCGGGCGCGCAAGGGCGAGCGGCTGAAGACGTTGGATGGCGTCGACCGCGTGCTCGACGCGGACGACCTGGTGGTGGCCGATCACAAGAAGGCTGTGGGCCTGGCGGGAGTGATGGGCGGCTGGGACACGATGATCACGCCGGAGACGAAGAACGTGCTCGTGGAAGCGGCGTGGTTCGATCCGATGGCTGTGCGGCAGACTGCGCGGCGGCACGGGCTGCACACCGATGCGAGCCACAGGTTTGAGCGTGGCGCGGACTTCAACGCGGCTCCCGTTGCATCGGCGCTGGTGAGCGCGATTCTTTTGGCGAACGGTGGATGGATCGAGGGCGAGCTGGCGGACGCGCGCGTGGCGGCAATGGAGGAACGTACGGCGCGACGGAGGCCGATCCAGCTCAAACTGAGCGAGGTGTGGAGAATTCTGGGCGCGACGGAAGATGAAGAGGGAATTACGGCGGCGACGGTCGAAGGAGTGCTGACGGCATTGGGATGCGGCTTAGCTTCTGCGGAGCGGCCGACCTCTGGAGAAGTGTCGTGGAGTGTCACGCTGCCGAGTTGGCGGCTGGACCTGGAGCGGGAGATCGACCTGATCGAAGAGGTCGCGCGAGTTTACGGATACAATCGCTTCGCCAACACGCTGCCGGCTTTTGGCGAGGGCGTGCGCGCGCTGCCGTGGGCGGAAAAGGAGGCGGAGGTGCGCGGCACTCTGCTGGCCGCCGGTTTCAATGAGGCGATCGGGAGTTCGTTCTGCTCGGCGGCTGAAGGTGTGCTGACCGCGCCGCAACCGGGACAGGTGGTTCCGCTGGGCAATCCGCTCAGTGAAGAGGCGGGCGTGTTGCGGCCTTCGCTTGTACCCGGAATGCTGGCGATGATTGCCGGCAACCTGAACCGCGACGTTAGCGATGTGCGGTTGTTCGAGTTGGGCACGGTGTTCAGCGGAACGACGGACAAGGTTGAGGAGCGGCCGGCGCTGGCGTTCGGAGCGGTGGGAAGTTTGCCCGAGGAGAGCGCACTGCACGCGGGAGGGGCGTTCGAGTTCCACGACGTAAAGGGTTTGGTGGAGCAGGTGCTCGGAAGGTTCGAGATGCGCGCAATGTATTTCGACCGCTTTCCGGCAGAGGCGGGGATCACGCCGGAGTGGCTGCATCCGTATCGAGCGGCGCGCGCAGTGGCTGACGGATTGACGGTGGGTTGGTTCGGGCAACTGCATCCGCGCGAGGCAGCGGCGCGGAAGATCGATACACGAAGGCAGGGGGACGCGGTTCTGATCGGTGAGGTCTATCTCGACCGGCTCTACAACCTGCCGCTGCGCAGGCCCGCGGCGCGGGAGATTTCGCGCTATCAACCGGTCCGTCGCGATTTTTCCCTGGTTTTGGACGAGAGCATTGCGTGGGAGACGATCAATCGCGCGATGGCGGAGTTGAGGATTCCAGAACTTGTGGATTGGCGCGTGCGCGAGGTGTTCCGCGATGCGCGACTCGGCAAGGGCGAGTATGCGTTGCTGCTGGGCGCGACGTTCCAGGCGCAGGACCGGACGCTGCGCGAGGAGGAGCTGCAGAGCTTTCAGGCGCGCGTGGTGGAAGCGGTTGGCAAGGCGGGGGCGCGGCTGCGGGTTTGAGCGCGCGATAGCGGATTTGAGAGAAGGATTGACGCTGATCGGAGATATACTCGAACGCAACCGAAGTCTATTTGGGGGGGATCGATGTCAGAATCGGAGGCGGGAGTGGAGACGCAGAACGAAGAGCAGCAGGCGCACGAAGAACCGGTCGCGCTGGCTGTGAGCGTGGACGATTTTTCGGCGCTCGAAGAACGGGTACGGCGCGCAGTTGAAATGGTGAAGCGGGAACGGCAGGCGCGGGCGGCGGCCGAAGCGCGCGTGGCGGAATTGGAAGCTCACGCAACGGAATCCGAGGCTCGCGCGGCGCAGGCCGGGGCGCGGCAAGCGGAGCTGGAAGCTCGCGCGGCGCAGGCTGAAGAGCAAGCAAAGGCGCAGCTGCCGGTGGTGGAGCAGCTCAAAAGCGAGTTGAGCGCACTGCGCGCCGAGCGCGACCAAGTAAGACAACGCGTAGAACGGCTGCTTGCGCAGCTCGACACGCTGGAGCTGTGAGGCAATGATGGCCGAGCAGAAACGGAACAATCCGGTCGAATACGTGACGGTGGAGATCTACGACCAGCTCTACCATCTTTCGGGGCAGGACCCGGAGCACATTCGCGAGCTAGCGGCGATCGTGGACGCCAAGATGCGCGCCGTGGCCGCGCACGGACGGACGGCCGATTCGTTGCGCGTTGCCGTGCTGGCCGCGCTGAACCTCGCCGATGAGGTCTCGCAGGCTACCTCAGCTGATTTGCAACTGGGCCACGCCCGCGCCAACAGCCTGCGCATGCTGCTGGACGAAGTGCTGGAAGACGAGTAGTTGCAAGCTGTCAGCCTGGGGGCGTGGAGCTCTGTTGGGTTGATTGATTCCTAACTACCAAATCCCCATCCTGCGATTGCCACAATGAGGAAATATTGGCCCTTGACTGGAGTTGCGGCGCGCTGGCGGAAGGGCTGCGATGCTGCACGGACGGTGAATTCTTTCTCGCGCATGAACATTAGGAGGGTGTCTGGCTGAAGTGCGAGGAGCCGGAGAAGACATTCCTGCAGGCGCTGATTCAGATTACGGCAGCATTTCACAAGAAAAGCAACCGCAGATCCTTCGACTCAGCGGGGCCGCGATGAATGCGCCCCTGCCTCGCTCAGGATGACAAACGAGTGGTAGCCAGTACTACCTTGCGGCGAGCTGGCGCAGGACGTATTGCAGGATTCCGCCGTGCTCGTAGTACTCGATCTCCTGCGGCGTGTCGATGCGGACGGTTGTGTTGAGTTTTTTCGGGCCTTTGGATGAGGTTGCAGTCACGACGAGGGTGCGGCCACTCGCGAATTTTTCTTTAAGCAGAGTTGTCAGGCCGGGGAAGTCGTAGACCTCTTCGCCGGTGAGGCCGAGCGATTCGGCGTTTTCGCCGGGCGCGAATTGCAGCGGAAGAATGCCCATGCCGACGAGGTTCGAGCGGTGAATGCGCTCGAAGCTTTCGGCGATGACGGCGCGGACGCCGAGGAGTTTTGGTCCCTTGGCGGCCCAGTCGCGCGATGAGCCGGAGCCATATTCTTTTCCAGCCAGGATGATCAGCGGCGTGCCGCGCTCGGCGTACTTGACGCTGGCGTCGAAGATGGACATCTGCTGGCCTTCAGGAAGCAGGCGCGTGACGCCGCCCTCGGTGCCGGGCGCGAGCTTGTTGCGCAGGCGCACATTGGCGAAGGTGCCGCGCACCATGACTTCGTGATTGCCGCGACGGGAGCCGTAGGAGTTGAAGTCGGCGGGCTTGACTCCGTGCTCGGTCAGGTATTTTCCGGCGGGACCGTTGGCCTTAATGGAGCCGGCGGGCGAGATGTGATCGGTGGTGACAGAGTCGCCGAGGACGGCGAGGACGCGCGCGCCGGCGATGTCGGCGACAGGCGCGGGAGTCATGGTCATGCCGTCGAAGTAGGGCGCCTTGCGGATGTAGGTCGAGTCCGGCTCCCACTGGTAGACGTCGCCGGTGGGAAAGCTGAGGCCTTGCCAACTGGCGTCGCCGTCCGTCACAGTGGCGTATTCCTTGCGGAAGCCTTCGCTGGAGACGGCGCGTTCGATAGAAGCGGAGACTTCGGCTTGCGTGGGCCAAATGTCGCGCAGGTAGACAGGCTTGCCGTTCTGGTCGACGCCGAGCGGGTCGGCGTCGAAGTTGTGGCCAATGCGTCCGGCGAGCGCGTAGGCAACGACGAGCGGCGGGGACATCAAATAATTTGCGCGGACGTCGACGTTGACGCGGCCTTCGAAGTTGCGATTACCGCTGAGGACACTGACGGCGACGAGGCCGTGCTCGTCAATGGATTTCGAAACATCGGCGGGCAGAGGGCCGGAGTTGCCGATACAGGTGGTGCAGCCGTAGCCAACGACATTGAAGCGCAGCTTATCGAGATACGGCAGGAGGCCGGCCTTTTCGTAATAGTCGGTGACGACGCGCGACCCGGGTGCGAGCGAGGTCTTGACCCAGGGCGGAACGGTGAGGCCTTTTTCGACGGCTTTTTTTGCGAGCAGGCCGGCGGCGATCATGACAGATGGGTTCGAGGTGTTGGTGCAACTGGTGATGGCGGCAATGACGACGGAACCGTGATCAAGATACCGGTCGGGATCGACATTGAAACGGGCTTTGACTGTGTTCGCGTTCACCGTCGTTGTGACGCGAGCGGCGTCAGACGGAGCAGCGGAGGACCTGTCAGGACCTTCGTTGTCTTCAGCGGCGATGGCGGTGTCGGTGACGGTGTCTCGTCGCCAC
>JBEKWT010000101.1:0-9009 GCA_049512795.1 Occallatibacter sp. | reverse complement strand
AACAAGGATGGTGGCGAGCCGGTCGCGCTTGTTCTCGATGGTGCGCGTGGCCATGATAGCCGGAACGGCGCACGCATAAGCCGAAAGCAGCGGGATGAAGGCCTTGCCGTTCAATCCGATCGTCCGCATGACGCGGTCGGCGATCAGTGCGGCGCGAGCCAGATAGCCAGTGTCTTCGAGGATTCCGATGAAGAGAAACAGCAGCAGGATCTGTGGCAGGAACACCAGCACCGAGCAAATGCCCTTCCACACGCCGTCGAGCAGCAGCGATTGCAGCCAGCCGATTGGAAGCAGCGGACGGGCGAGGTCGGCCATGCGCCCCAGGAGTTCGCCGAAGCCATCAGAGAGCGGCTGGCCCAGCGCGAAGACCACTTCGAAGACGCCAATCACAACCATCAAGAAGAGCAGCGGTCCCCAGACGCGATGCAGAAGCACGTTGTCGATCTTGCGCGTGTTCTCGGCCGAGAGCGGAGCCTGGTAGCCGGTGTTGCGGCTGACCTGCTCGGCCCAGGTATGCGTGCTGGCTGCGTTGCCCATGACAGGCAGCGAGAGGGGCTTTGTCTTGGCGCCGTGGCCGTTTTGCTGATTGAGGAACAGCGCGACGGAATCGAGGCCGGTTCCGTGCGTGGCGCTGATCTGCGCGACCGGAGCGCCCAGTTCGCGCGCCAGCTTGAGCGTGTCGATTTGCCCGCCGCGCGACTCCATCAAGTCGGACATGTTGAGCAGGACAAGGGTGGGCAGGCCCACGTCGAGCACCGGCGCAGCCAGCATCAATTGCCGCGTGAGGTGCAGCGAGTCGAGGACGAGCAGAACTGCGTCGGGCTTGGGCGTGCCGGGCATGCGCCCGCGCAGCACGTTCACGGCCACGCGCGCATCTTCAGAATATGGAGTGAGCGAGTAGATACCCGGCAGGTCGATGAGCGTGAGGTCTTCGCGGCCGACTCCAGCCATGAGACCCATGCGCTGCTCGACCGTGACGCCGGGGTAGTTCGCGACCTTCTGCCTTAGTCCCGTGAGCTTATTGAAGAGCGTGGATTTGCCGGAGTTGGGCGGCCCGATGAGGACGACAGTGCGGAGAGCACTCTCGCTCGGCATCTTCGGCGGCTCAAAGACCGGAACATCGCAGCACGCGTTCATCGCGCGGCCTCGGAGAGTTCGGAAGCTTCGGAAGTGTCACTGTCTGGTTCGGCGGAGCTGCGGTCAGGTTGCTCGTTGCCGGCTTCGAAGGGACGGACCCGGATGGCGGACGCTGTCTCATGGCGGAGCGCGATTTCCATGCCGTCAATGCCGTAAACGGTGGGGTCCCCGGCAGGAGCACGGCGTAACGCCGTCACTTCGGCGTCGGGCACAAAACCCATATGCATCAGGTGATTCTGGACGTTCTCAGGCAGATCGAGGGCGACCAGCACCCCCCTCTCGCCAACCGTTAAATCACTCAGCAAGCTCACCCGCCGAACCCCGCTCCGCCGCCCACCAAAGCGGGGCAGCAGAAAAATACGACCGGAATGGTCGTATTTCAGTATACGGCCAAATTGCCTGCGACCGCAATCGTGGTTTTGGGGGATCTTGGCTTCGGACATTCCCATGACTTGACCTCCAGGGAGAGTGTCGATCGGCTGGGATCCCCAGCCCCCTCCCTAGCCCCCTGGTGGACCCTCTGCTCAATTCATCGGAACGATGATTCATTTTTAGCAGCGTTGTTTTTGCGGGGAAGTGATCCAAATCACAGAACACGGGAATCCGGCGGGTTGCGGGACCGGTGGATGGATGGTACAAGCGAACCATGACGCTTGAGGAGTTTCGAGCTTCTACCGCGTTCAGCGAGCCGCCGCGTGAGTTGTCCGCTCCTCTGGCTGCGCTTTGGTGGGACGCAAAAGGCGATTGGGCGCGCGCGCACGGTATGGTTGACGATCTCAAAACGCCTGACGCCATGGCGGTTCACGCCTACCTCCATCGTAAGGAGGGCGTCGATTGGAACGCCGATTACTGGTACGGCCGTGCCGGGCGCAAGTTTCACCGGCCGACGCTCGAGGCCGAGTGGGAGGCGCTGGTGGAGGGGCTCACTGGCTCGTGAACACAGACGTTGCGGACCGGCAGGTATTGAATCCTCTGTCTGCATCAGGGAAGCGGAAAAGGAAGCGGGAGAGGCTGACCATGCAGTATCGCAAATTCGGCAAGGGATTGGGCTCGGTCGATCCGGAGTATGGATACGCGTGGTATGCGGGGATCTGAAGGGCAGGGAATAGGGAGTAGGGAATAGGAAGCAGGGAATAGGAAGGCCGAGATGGAGTCCGGCACGAGCGAGGCACAAAGCGGCGATCGGCCCTGCGATCAGTGCATGAGCGCGCCAGCATGGACGCCGATATAGTAAGGCCATAGGACGAGGGCCAGAGCACCTTTCCAGAAAGTCAAGTGCAGGTAGCCGATGGTAAACAGCCATGCTGCGTACCAAGCCATTCCAATAAATGACTGTTGACTGACCTGAATCTTCTGCGGGTGTGTTGCGCAGGCTTCGGTAGACATGAATTCCTCCGTCATTGGGTGTTTCGAATTTGGATACGGAGCAGTGTGCTCTTTTGTTCCGCCAGGAGACGGCTTGACCAAGGATTCCCGGATGATTGCAAAAACCGTGCGCCAATCGTCGGGGCCCGGCGAGTTGCAGAATATAAACGTCGTTTCACAGAGTGGGATTTTGACCCCTCCCTGTGTTACCCATCACTGCCCCTGACTCGTTCAAAGCTGAGACTCACTTTAGCGGCCGATCTCCCTCGAGTGCCGCATTGTGGAGCGAAGCGAATGAATGAACCAAAGACTGTGACTTCCACCGTGATTATGGACGGGAACGAGGCTGCGGCGTCCGTAGCCTATCGGCTGTCCGAAGTCGTCGCCATTTACCCGATCACCCCCTCGTCGCCGATGGCAGAGTGGGCCGACCAGTGGCGCTCGGAAGGGAAGAAGAACATTTGGGGCGCATTGCCCATTGTGGAAGAGATGCAGAGCGAGGGTGGCGCCGCCGGCGCCTTGCACGGCGCGTTGCAGGCCGGGGCATTCGGGACCACCTTTACCGCCTCACAGGGCCTCCTTCTAATGATCCCCAACATGTTCAAGATTGCCGGTGAGTTGACTCCGGCAACGATGCACGTTTCGGCACGCACACTGGCGACGCATGCGCTCTCGATCTTTGGCGACCATTCCGACGTGATGGCCTGTCGTTCCACGGGCTGGGCAATGTTGGCCTCGAATTCTGTTCAGGAAGTTGCAGATATGGCGCTGGTAGCGCAAATCGCCACTCTCGAATCGCGCATTCCCTTCATCCATTTTTTCGACGGCTTTCGCACCTCGCATGAAGTCGGCAAGATTCTGCCCATCTCTGACCAAACGATTCGCGCGATGGTCGACGATAAGTACCTCATCGCATTCCGCAAGAACGCTCTCACGCCCGATCGTCCGTTTATTCGCGGCACGGCGCAGAACCCCGACGTATTTTTCCAGGCCCGCGAGGCGTGCACGCCATTCCACGCCGCCGTTCCCGGAATCGTGCAGTCGGTGATGGACCGCTTTGCAGCGCAGACCGGCCGCGCCTATCACCTCTTCGACTACTATGGCGCGCCGGACGCGGAGCGCGTGATCGTGCTGATGGGTTCTGGCGCAGAAGCAGCCGAAGAAGCTGTGGACGCACTGAACCGCCAGGGCGAAAAAGTTGGCATGGTCAAGGTTCGACTCTATCGGCCATTCGACAGCAAAGCGTTTCTTGCCGCGCTGCCCGCAAGCGTCAAGTCGATCGCTACTCTGGACCGCTGCAAGGAGCCGGGCGGAGCCGGAGAGCCACTCTACCAGGACATTATGACCTTGCTGGCGGAGAATGCCGCGGACCTGCCGTTTGCAGCCATGCCCGCAGTGATTGGCGGCCGCTACGGGTTGTCCTCCAAAGAGTTCACGCCGGCGATGGTCAAGGGAGTCTTCGATGAACTGGCAAGGCTTTCGCCGAAGAACCACTTCACCATCGGCATCAATGATGACGTGAGCCACTCGAGCCTGGAGTACGATCCCGAGTTCTCCACTGAAGATCCCAAGACTGTGCGCGCGCTGTTTTACGGACTCGGATCCGACGGCACCGTGGGCGCCAATAAGAATTCGATCAAGATTATTGGAACTGAGACGCCGAACTTCGCGCAAGGCTACTTCGTTTACGACTCCAAGAAGTCCGGCTCGATGACCACCTCGCACCTGAGGTTCGGGCCGAACCCGATCCGGTCAACGTATCTGATCACGCGCGCCAGCTTTGTGGCCTGCCACAACTTCAGCTTCCTGGAAAAGATGGACGTGCTCGAAGCCGCAATGCCGGGCGCCGTCTTCCTGCTCAACTCGCCCTATTCCGCAGCCGAAGTGTGGGACAAGCTGCCGCGCAGTATGCAGGAAGAGATGCTGCGCAAGAAGATCGAGTTCTATGTGATCGACGGCTACAAGGTGGCGCGCGAAGCGGGCATGGGCTCGCGCATCAACACCATTATGCAGACCTGCTTCTTCGCCATCAGCGGCGTGCTGCCGCGCGACGAGGCGATCAAGCAGATCAAGAAGTCGATCCAGAAGACTTATGGCAAGCGGGGCGAGGCAGTGGTACAGAAGAATTTTGCCGCCGTAGATCACGCGCTGGCTCATCTCGAGAAAGTTGAGCTGCCAGCTGCCGCATCATCCAGCTTCGATGTCACGGGAGCCATCTCCGACAAAGCTCCGAAGTTCGTTCACGACGTGCTCGGCCAGATCGCCGCTGGCAAGGGCGACCTGATTCCGGTGAGCGCGATCCCCGCCGGCGGCGCATTCCCAACCGGCACGGCGCAGTGGGAGAAGCGCAACATTGCGCAGTTCATTCCCGTGTGGGACAAGGACCTGTGCATCCAGTGCGGCAAATGTGTGATGGTTTGCCCGCACGCGGTGATCCGCGCCAAGATCTACAATTCCGAGCTTGGAGACAAGTCTCCTGCAACCTTCAAGTGGGCCAAGCCCAAGTGGCGCGGTATGGAAGAGGAACGGTACACGCTACAGGTTGCGCCGGAGGATTGCACCGGATGCGCCGTGTGCGTGGAAGTTTGCCCCGTAAAAAACAAGAGCGACGCCAGCAAGAAGGCTATCAACATGGCGCCGCAAGCACCGCTGCGCGAGCCGGAACGTGAGAATTGGGATTTCTTCCTCTCGCTGCCCGAAGTGGACCGCGCGAAGCTCTCGCACTCTCAAGTGAAGGACCTTCAGCTTCTGCAGCCGCTCTTCGAGTTCTCCGGCGCCTGCTCGGGATGCGGCGAGACGCCCTACATCAAGCTGATGACGCAGTTGTTTGGCGATCGGCTCTACATCGCTAACGCCACAGGCTGCTCCTCAATTTATGGCGGCAACCTGCCGACCACGCCTTACACCAGTAATGCGCAGGGTCGCGGACCCACCTGGAACAATTCGCTATTCGAAGACAACGCGGAGTTCGGCTTCGGCATGAGAGTTGCGCTCGATCAGCAGAAGTCCTTTGCCGAAACGCTGGTCACACGGCTCGCGGTCCAGATCGGCGCGGAGTTGGCAGCTGACCTGGTCGGAGCTTCGCAGAAGACCGAGACGGAAATCAATCGGCAGCGCGAGCGCGTAAATACTCTTCGCGAGCGTCTCGCCGGCAACGAGTCATCCGATGCGCGCAACCTGTTGGCGATTGCCGATGCGCTTGTACGCAAGAGCGTGTGGATTCTCGGCGGCGACGGCTGGGCCTACGACATCGGTTTCGGCGGGCTTGATCACGTGCTTGGCTCAGGCAAAAACGTGAACGTGCTCGTGCTCGACACTGGAGTTTATTCGAATACCGGCGGTCAGGCCTCGAAGTCCACGCCGCGCGGTGCGGTCGCGAAATTCGCCGCCAGCGGCAAACCAAACAGCCGCAAGGATCTGGCCATGGAGGCCGTCAGCTACGGCTCGGTCTACGTTGCGCAAGTGGCGCTCGGCGGTAACGACAGCCATGTGGTGAAGGCATTCCAGGAGGCCGAGGCACACGATGGGCCGTCGATCATCATCGCGTATTCAAGTTGCATCGCGCACGGCTACGACCTGGTGCACGGGCTGGAGCAGCAAAAGCTGGCGGTGCAATCGGGCTACTGGCCGCTGATGCGCTACAATCCCGCGTTGCGCGAAGAAGGCAAGAATCCCTTCCAGCTCGATTCCAAGGCGCCGTCCATCCGGCTTAAGGACTACGCCTACCGCGAAGCCCGTTACACCATGCTGGCGCGCGGCAATCCGGAAATGGCGGCGCATCTGCTCACGGAAGCGCAGGACGACGTTGAGCGCCAGTGGCGCGTCTACTCCGCCCGCGCAGCGATGCCGGGCCGGGGAGAGACCCCCCACATCGCGCCCCTAGAAAAGGCTGAATCGAGGCCGGAAGAGAAACTGGCGGCTGCGGCTGCCGGAGGTGAAGAATGACCGATCTATCTATGCATTACCTGGGCATGAAGCTGAGCGGCCCAATTGTGGTTGCGTCAACGCCGCTGTCGGAGTCGATTGACAATATTCGCCACATGGAGGATGCGGGCGCTTCGGCGATCGTACTCACTTCGCTCTTTGAGGAGCAATTGGCGCTGGAGTCGCGCGCGCTTGACGAAGATTTGTCGCGTGGCACGAATTCGTTCGCCGAGTCGCTGGATTTTCTACCTGAGCTGTCGGACTATCGCATGACGCAGGATGGATACCTCGAGCATCTGAAACGCGCCAGCGAGGCCGTCGATATTCCCATCATGGCCAGCCTGAACGGCGCCACGAGCGGCGGTTGGGTGAGCCTCGCGAAAGAGATGGAACAGGCCGGAGCGGATGCGATCGAGTTGAACACCTTCGCGCTGGCGACAGACCGCAGTCAAACGTCAGCGGCGCTCGAGCTGCAGCTCCTCGAGCTGGTGACGAGCGTCTGCGATGCCGTCAAGGTTCCCGTGGCCGTCAAGCTTTCGCAGTCGTTCACGAGTCTGCCAAATCTTTGCGGCCGACTCGAAGAAGCGGGGGCGAGGGGCGTTGTTCTCTTCAATCGCTTCTACCAACCCGACTTCGACATCGAGGCGCTGGAGGTGCGGCCAACGCTACACTTCTCCACTCCTTCGGAGCTATTGCCGCGGCTGCACTGGGCAGCCATCCTCTATGGCCATCTCAAGGGCGACATCGCGATCACCGGAGGGGTTCACTCCGCTGAGGATGTGCTGAAGGCGATCATGGCCGGAGGCAGCGTAGCGATGATGGTCTCGGCGTTGCACATTCATGGCATTGAGCACATTGGCCGCGTGCTGGCGGACCTGCGCTACTGGCTCAACAAGCGCGAGTATGCATCACTGGCTGAGACGCGTGGCTGCCTCAGCCGCCGCTCCGTTCCCGATACATCGCCGTTTGATCGCGGCAACTACATCAAGACGCTCAGCTCGTATAGCCTGAGGCAGACGGTAGCGGCATTCTAAAGAAATTTTCCGGTGGGTTGCAACGAAACGATGACGGCCGCACGAATGTGCGGCCGTCATCGTTTGTTCGCTTAAAGCTTCCGGACAACCTGCCTAATTGGCAAGGAATCGCAGCACGGTTTTCTCCAGTATGCCGCGGGCGCGAGGAATGGCGGCTTCGACCGGATCGCTTAACGATTCACCCAATTCCGTGGAGGCGGCGCCAACGGTAAGAAGCATTGCGTGGGCCGACATCGAGCCGTAGAGGCTTCGCGTAAGGCCGAGGAGTTCGTGCGCCTCCAGGTGATGCGACCGAGCGTCGCCGCTTCCGCGGTTCGATGGAACCGCGACCAGGCTGACGCGCCCTGGAACAGAATCAACTGAGGAATCAACGAAGAGGACGGAATCGGCGGCGGCAATGTCGGCGGCCAAGTCCGGCGTCCATTGCTGGCGCGCAACAACGTGGACATTGGAGTCCCCTTGAAATCGTTCCGCAGCCCAATCCGCGAGCCTCAAGCCCACGCCATCGTCGCTGCGAAGCGTGTTGCCGCAGGCGAGAACCAGGCAGTTGGCTTTTTCAAAGTGCAGCGGTGCCGCAAGGTCGGAATTCAAGTTGTCTCCTTCACGGTTGTCGGTCATTCGTTTCGCCGAAAGCTCGCGGTGTGGGGAATCAATCGCGCACAACTTTGTCGAGTACTTCGCCTTCCGCCGAGACAAGCGTAATCGCCAACGGCATCTGTCCGAAGGCATGCGTGGAGCAGCTCAAGCACGGGTCGAAAGTGCGAACGACAGCTTCGACACGGTTGAGAATGCCTTCGGTGAACTTGCCGTTCTTGATATAGTGCCTGGCTGCCTGAAGCACTCCGAGATTCATCGCCTTGTTGTTTTGGCCGGTGGCGATCACGAGGTTGGCCCAGGTCATTTTGCCGTTCTCGTCTACCTTGTAATGGTGATGCAGCACGCCGCGTGGCGCCTCGGCCTGGCCTGCGCCTTCGAGGCGATTCACGCCGGCGGTGGCGCGCACGTGCTTGTCGAGAATGCGTGAATCGGCGAGAATTTCCTCGATTTTCTCAATTCCGTAGAGCATCTCCACCAGGCGCGCATGGTGATAGTGGAACGAGCTTTCGACCGGGCCCGAGGCCAGCTGCTTGAACTCAGTGAGTTCTTTTTCTGCCTTTGGAGTTGCCATGTGCCTCACGATATTGAGGCGCGCGAGCGGTCCCACACGATAGCTTCCCTCGGGATACCCGAGCGGCTTGTAGTAGGCGAACTTGGTGTAGCTGTAGGGTTCCACTGCTTCGCCGATGACTTCGCTGTAGCGGGTCGCGGTGATGCCGTCCTCGATGGTATTCCCCTTCGGATCGATCAGGCGCAGGGCGCCGTCGGTAAACTCGATCGATTCATCCTCGTTGATGAGGCTCATGTAATTTGACGGGAAGTTGGCGAAGACTGCGATCTCTGCCTTGAATGTATCCGCAATCTTCTTATACGCGCCCAGAGCCAGGGTGATATCGCCGTAGGCCTCCGGGATCATGGCGAGAATCTTGTCGCGTTTCTCGGTAGATAGCGG
>JBEKWT010000100.1:0-9020 GCA_049512795.1 Occallatibacter sp. | reverse complement strand
CTGATGGGCCGCACCCACGGCGGGTTTTCGACGGCCATGGCGGTCCGTATCGCCGCCGACGGGCGCGAACTTGACCTGCCCGGCGCGCTTCCGTTAGGCGTTGTCAGCGTGGCCCGTTACGAAACGACGCAGTTTCAGCTTGCGCCGGGCAGCAGGCTCACGTTCTACTCCGACGGCGTGATCGAGGCGCAGAACGAACGGCGCGAACTATTCGGCTTTGACCGCGCCAGGGCAATCTCAAGCCGGCCTGCGGCGGAGATTGCCGCGGCGGCCAAGCGATTTGGCCAGTCCGACGACATTACGGTCGTCGCGATTCGCCGCTCGGCAGCGATTGCCACCGCCGCGTGACGGTGAAATCGTTGGAGGAGAGTTTGCCGCGATGAAAGACCCCTTAACCGGCGCGGGCCCTAATTCGACGAACTGCCCGAGCTATTCACGATCGTGATTTGCGTTTCGCCGTTGTTTTCGCTTGCGGATTGGTTGACCGTCACGGTGACGGAATTGGAGCCATTCTGCGTCGTGATCATCCCCCCGGCGCCGGTCGTCATGGTCTGTGCATTGGGCCCTGCCTTGTCCTTGTAGAATGCGATGACCTTGTCCGGTGAGTCGGGCGTGAGGAAGCTTGCCGTAACCATAGTTTTGCCGGCAATGTTCATGCGCAAACCGCCCTTGCGCTGCGTGGCGCCGGGGTAGATGGCAATTCCGAGGTCGCTCTCTGTGAAGGTCTCCGACGAATTGGCGGAAATTGTGCCCTTGGGAGTCGTGACGGTGATGTTGCCGTTCGCGTCCTTGTGGATGGAATGGGCGACGCGATAGATTCCATAGCCAACGATGCCGGCGATGATGATGCCCAGGCCGACAAAAACTGCCAGGATGATGAGGATGATTTTCAGCGCGCTGGAACCTGACTTGGGTGGAGGCGCGCTAGCGGGCTGCGGGACCGGCTGAAATGAACCGGGCGGCGGGACTTGACTGCTTGTGGGATCGGCCATAGTCACATCCTTCTTGTTGAGCTTCGTGCTTGTGGATTCATTTGGGTATGGTTTTGAGACCCAGCCAATATACCTCATCCAAGGCGCCTTCGTTAACCGGCTCTTTGCCGCAACGAAGACTCGCGCCGGATCCTTAACGCGGAATTCATTCCCGTTTCGCAATCCCACGGCCCCCCCAGGCTGGGGCCGCCGTACAATTCAAGCCTGCCCGCTTTACCATCAAGAGGTAGACTCAGGAGCTCCACCATGAAGATGCGGCCGGGAACGCAAACCGGTTTTCTGTTGTGCGGCAAGGAATGGATTGACGGAGAGGCGCTTGAAGTGCGGTCACCGTGGGATCAGGGACTGGTAGGCCGGGTCACTGTGGCCACGCGAGCCGATGCGCGCCAGGCCTTGAATCACGCCGTAGCCAGCCTGCGCCGCACGCGCGCTTTGCCGCGATGGAAGCGCCGCGAAATCCTCGAAGACGTGGCCGCCGCGCTCATTGAACAAAAGGAGCGCTTCGCGCAGCTCATCGTTGCCGAGGCGGGCAAACCGTTGCGCATGGCGCGGACGGAAGTGGATCGCGCCGTGCTCACCTTCAAGACGGCCGCCGAAGAAGCTGCGCGGTTGGGCGGCGAGAGCATTCCTCTGGATTTAACCGAAGGCAACGAGGGCCGCTGGGGGCTGGTGCAGCGCTTTGGCGTGGGTCCGGTTCTGGCGATTACGCCGTTCAATTTTCCGTTGAACCTGGTGGCGCACAAAGTTGCGCCGGCCATCGCCGCGGGCTGCCCGGTGCTGGTGAAACCCGCGCCGCAAACGCCGTTCACTGCATTGGCGCTTGGCGAAGTGATTCTCAAGGCCGGTTGGCCCGAAGAGGCGCTGGCCGTGCTGACGCTGGCGGACGCCGATACCGCGTGGCTTGCGGAAAAAGAAGATCGCATCAAGCTGGTCAGCTTCACCGGGTCGGCCAAGGTGGGCTGGGAGTTGAAAGCACACTCTGGGCGCAAGCGCGTCTTGCTGGAGCTCGGCGGGAATGCGGCGCTCGTGGTGCACGGCGACTGGAAGAACCTGGACGATGCGGCGTTGCGCACCGCGCACGGAGCGTTCGGTTTTGCCGGCCAGTCGTGCATCAGCGTGCAGCGCGTTTTTGTGGAGCGCAGCATCTTTCAAACTTTCCTTTGGAAAGTGGTGGACGTTGCGGAGAAGCTGGTGGCTGGTGACCCCTCGAACGAAGCAACTGAAGTAGGACCGATGGTCCGCCTGAGCGAGGCGGAGCGCGTGGAAGAGTGGGTTAAAGAGGCCACCGCGAACGGGGCCAAGCTGGTGACCGGTGGCGAGCGCAAGGGATCGATGATCACGCCGGCCATTCTAACCGGTACCAAACCCGGCATGAAGGTTCGCGATGAAGAGGTCTTTGGCCCAGTTCTGCTCATCGAGCCATATGACGACTTCGAGGATGCGCTTTCGCAGGTGAACCACTCGAAGTATGGATTGCAGGCAGGACTGCTGACGCGCGACTCCGGACGCATCCTCACCGCGTATCGCGAGCTGGAAGTTGGCGCGCTGATTGTGGGCGACACGCCTAACTGGCGCCTCGACCCCATGCCTTATGGCGGAGTCAAGGACTCCGGCCTGGGCCGCGAAGGCATCCGCTGGGCCATTGAAGAAATGACCGAGCCGCGCATGCTGGTGATGGCGTCACTTGGTTAGAGCGAATCGCCGCCGATCCATCATCGGCGCGATTTCTCAAGTTGGAGACCGGCTATCCCTTTTGCTTGGCCTTGGCTCGCACTGCGGCCCAACGCTTGCGCTGGGCATCGGCAATCCGCTTGCGCGCGTCGGCGCTTAAAACCCGCTTCTTTCTGGGCTTGCCTTTCGCAGTCGTCTTTCCGGCTTTGCGTATGGATGTTTTCGACGCGGTCCCGATTGTGCTCAGCAGGGCACGCGCTTGCTGGAGCCTTGCAATCTCGGAGTCTAATTGGGCAAGAATATTTTCAATGGCCATGTTCACAGAGTAAATCATGAAATTCACATCCGCATAGCCTCGCGCAAGAGATTTTTCTTCACTTAGAAGGGCTTTGGAATCCATCATCGGCCTCTTGAGCCGAGTTACAACCACGGAGCGACTTACAAATGCAGCCGTTTGATGCCGCCGTGGCCGGCGACAAGCTGTCTTTTGTGGTTATGGCTAGAGCCCGTTGACTTTTATCGGTCTGCCCGAGATAGCTTCGTGCCGAGGAAAATACATCTGCGCACGTGCAAAAGTGCGGCGGGACAGGTCATAATCCCGTCCCGCCAAGTTACTTTGCCGCTTTGCGATCTCAAAACGGAAACCCCGGACTTATGTGCCGAGATACTCGACGTGCACATAGGTACCGAGGCGCACATTGTAAGCAAGATACCACCCAACGTGATCCGGATCTGCGTAGATGACGATCTCATCCGAGTCCCAAAGCCAGTCGCTGCAGAATGCCAGATCGGCTGCAGCGACCGACCAGTACCAGCCGTTGAACCAGAACCTGTCAGGTCCGCCGCCGGCAATCCGCCATACGTGACTGGGACCAAAGCCGCCGGTGAAGTGGCCGTGTTGCCAGGGTTGGTCAAGATGGTAGTTCGGATCGTTCGGGCCGGTATCATGCCCGACCCACTTTTTTCCCTCCACGTGCGGAGTACTCGGATGGGCCGGCTGTTCGGGCGAGTTAGAGTGGGTAGCGGGCGCTTTCGGAGTGCCATGAAACGCCGACGGCCCATGCGCCGGCGGAGCTTGGTGGCTGGCCGTTTTTTGCTGCGCCACTACCGGCACAGCGAAAACGAGCAAAGCCGCGAACGCAATGTGAATGGACTTCATCGATTCCTCCTGATGACGATGGGGATGAGCGAGGTACCCATCAAAGGCTTCGGTCGATGGGGAAAGTCAACGCCCAAGTTGCCCACCGGCATTCTTGCACAAGGCAGCGCTGACCGGCACGTGAAATTTTGTGCCGGACATTCTGCAACCGGGAACTTGTACTGCTGCTTTGGTCGGCCTACGCTGTCACTGCCACAGGCGCGCGCCGCCAGGCGTAAAGCGGGAATTGGTTCGCCATCTCCGCCACCTCGCCGCGGATGCGCGCAAGCGCCGCGTCGTCGTTGCGCTGCTCAAGAGCCTTGGCGATCCAAGCGGCAATCGTGCGCATCTCCGGCTCCCTCATCCCGCGAGTCGTGAGCGCGGGCGTGCCCACGCGTATCCCCGAAGGTTTGAGTGGCGGATTGGTATCCCACGGAATGGAATTCTTGTTGACCGTGATACCTGCCTTGCCCAGCGCCAGCTCTGCGTCGGAGCCGAGAATGTGTTTCTCAAAGACATCCACCAGCAGGAGGTGATTATCTGTTCCACCGGATACCAACCGGAAACCTGCCGCACGCAGCCCTTCGGCGAGGGCCTTGGCGTTGGAAACGATCTGCGCTGCATAGTCGCGAAACTCGGGGCGCAGCGCCTCAGCGAGCGCTACTGCCTTGGCGGCCACGATGTGCATCAGCGGACCGCCTTGCTGGCCGGGGAACACTGATTTGTCGACGGCCGTGGCCAGATCCTGCGTGCAGATAATGAGGCCGGCGCGCGGACCGCGCAGCGTTTTGTGCGTGGTGGTAGTGGTGATCTGCGCGTGAGGCACAGGCGATGGATGCACACCGCCCGCAACCAGGCCGGCAATGTGTGCCATATCGAAGATGTAAACCGCGCCCACTTTGTCGGCGATCTGGCGCATGCGCGCGAAGTCCCACAAACGCGGATACGCACTGGCTCCGCCGATGATGACCTTGGGTTTTTCCTGGATGGCCACCGCTTCCATCTCGTCGTAGTCGATGGTTTCAGTGTCACGGCGTACGTGATAGAAGGTGGGGCGATAGAGCTTGCCGCTAAAGCTCAGGCGGTGGCCGTGTGTCAGGTGGCCGCCGTGCGAAAGGTCGAGCCCGAGAATGGTGTCGCCCGGCTGCAATACGGCCGCGTACGCCGAGGCATTGGCCTGCGAACCGGAGTGCGGCTGCACATTGATGTGCTCGCCACCAAAAAGTTGCCGCGCGCGATCCCGGGCGAGGTTCTCCACAATGTCGGCATACTCGCAGCCACCGTAGTAGCGGCGCCCGGGATAGCCCTCGGCGTACTTATTGGTGAAGATCGATCCGGCCGCCTCTAATACTGCTTCCGACACAAAGTTTTCGCTGGCAATCATCTCCAGCCCCTCGTGCTGGCGGAGAGTTTCCTGGTCAAGAGCGGCGGCGACCTCGGGGTCAACTTGGGCAAGTGTGAGAGACATGCGGTCCGTCATACTTGGAATTTTAACTTGTTCTCCCCTGTGAGAATAGGTCGATCACCTGTTCTTGAAGTGCAAATCCCGTAAACTGAATTCGACACTAGTTTTCATCGCCGATCGAGGATCCCGTGAAATCCCGACGCACGCAACTTATTCGGGTCCAACTTATTGGGATATTGCTCTGTGCGTTCTCTTGGCAGCTTGCGGCCGCCCAGACGGCGAGCCAGGCGGCGAACATCGACGCGGACCTGCTTGCCAAGGCGAATGCAGGCGATGCGGCCGCGCAAGTCGAAGTGGGCGAGCATTATGCGCAGGCTGCGGCTGCCGAACATAACCGCGATCGGAGCGCCGGGGAATATCAGCTCGCGGCTGAATGGTACCGGAAGGCTGCCGAGCAGAAATCCGCCGGGCAGAAATCCATCGACGCTGAACTCCATCTGGCCGCGCTTTACCGCGATGGCGGCAACGGCTTTCCGCGGGACATGGCGCAAGCCGCGGCGTGGTACGCCAAGGCTGCCGATCAGGGAGACGTAAGTGCGCAGGGAACGCTGGGGGTACTCTACTCGATGGGCCAGGGCGTGCCGCACGACGATTTGGAGGCCTATTTCTGGTTCGACCTTGCCGCCTCAGTCAAATCGCCGAGCCAGGAGAAATATGCGGCAAACCGGCAGATGATCGGCGAACGGATCACTGCCGAAGAGTTGGCCGATGTCGAGGATCGCGTGTCAGCGTGGAAGGCCGCGCACCCGCGGCCGGATTCCTCCAAATAAAAAGCAGTTCTTGAACACGGCGCTGCAACCAAAGTTGCAGAGTGGCGGGGAAATCGTCAGGAAAATTTCTATCTGACGTTCGAGACGGCAGTCTGGATGCAAAAATCGGGGAAAAACACAACTACTTTTCGCGAGCTGGGTCTTGTCGTGACATGGGCCGGAAATCCAAACCAAAGGCCCGCGGAGGATCCGCATGAAGCGCACACTCTTTACGCTTGCCGTGGCCGCCCTGATCGCCTCGGGTTCGGCCTTTGCTCAACAGAGCCAACCAACAACGCAGCCGAATCAGCCTGCGCCCACCGTCAATGACCGCAAGCAGGATCAGCAGGATCGCATCGCCAATGGCGTTGATTCCGGCCAGCTGACCGCCGGCGAAACCAAGAATCTGGAATCTCGCGAAGCCAATTTGAATCGCGAAGTCCGTGACGATCGCTCCGCCGACAACGGCAAGCTGACTTCAACAGAGCGGCAGCAGATCAACCACCAGCAAAACAATCTGAGCCACTCGATCTACCAGGACAAGCACAATGCCAATACGGCGCACTATGGCAACAACGAGGTCGGCCAGCGCCGCGAAAATCAGCAGGACCGCATCGCCAACGGGATCCGCAACGGCTCAATGACAGCGGGCGAGGCTGCCCGCACTGAGAACCGCGAGCAGGGCATCAACGAACAGATTCACGCCGACCGCCAGGCCAACGGCGGAAAACTCACCGGGCAGGAACACCAGCAGATCAACCGCGAGCAGAACGGCGCCAGTCGCCAGATCTATCGCCAGAAGCACAACGGAAGATAATCCAATCGGCTCAGGGGTTCAGCATTTGCTGGGCGACCGCCACAACGCGACCATTCTTATTGTCGGCGAGAAAGACGACGAGCCGAAGAGGCTCGTTGTCTTTTTCTGCGCGACGCAGATCGGAGTTGGAGAGCTTCAAGGTCCGACCGTCGGCGGCATTCGCGCCAAATTCCTTCAGGACGCGCACAACAGCCACGTTGTTGAGCGTTTTCCCGGCGTTTTCCCCGTGCGAGACCACTGTCTGGGTCGAGTTCTCCGCCACAGCCGCCACTAAAGTCGCCTTGGGGCCCGAAGCCGACTTGGCAGAAAACTCGACGGTGCCGTCGGGGTCGCGATGCGAATCGTCGATCTCGATCGTGAGCTTCGGTGCTCTGGCGGCATCGGAAATCTCCTGGATCAGTTTGTGCGGATCGGCTCCGGCCACCTGGGCAGCTCCATCCACCACGAACTGCGGCGTGGCTGGCGAGGGAAGAGAAAACCGCTGTACGTACTCATCCTGGCGTTGGTCCGCGTCAACGAGCGAGTAGGGATCGCTCCATCCTAGATGATTCCAGTACGTGACGTGTTCGCTGAGAACGATGGCGTCCGCGCCGGGAACAACCTGCTTTTGGTCGAGCTGCGCCAGCATCTTGTCGGCCGGCGGGCAATCGGAGCAGCCTTCGGACGTGAACAGTTCGACAAGAACAGGCGTGCGATCCGCAGCCGCCTGGCTTTGCCCTTTCGCAACCGGAAGAAAGAACAATGCTGTCGCAATTGCAACGGCCAGTCGAGCGCGGCAGAGTGGATTGGAGAGTGGGGAAGCCATTTGTCCATTGAACCGCAAAGTACGCCAAAAGGTCACGTTTCGGCCGTGCTTTGCCGATATTCCACTATTCTATCCCTGATGCGGTTTCAACTGATTGCCCCTTGCGCCTTATCTCTGCTCGCTCCGACGGCTTCGATTGCGCTTGCTCAAGCGCCCGATGTCACGCTCACGCCAGCTGTGGTCGTCGTCGGCTCGCCCGAGTTAATTCGCGTGCGCCTGGCGGCAGGCGTCCAAGTGGACGGCGCTTTGCTGAACGGCGCGTGGCTCGGCCAGAAGCTCCAGTTCTTTCGCGGGCGCGACGGGCAAGCGTGGTATGCGCTGGCCGGAGTGGACGTGAAGGCCGCCGTGGGCCCTTCGACATTACAAATCACCGCGCACACGTCGGCAGGCGTAGCCACCGACGACCGTCCGGCCCTCGCCGGAGGCCGACTTATCGATCTGAGCCGCACGATTCAGATTCTTCCCGCGCACTATCGAACGAGCACTCTCACCGTCGCGCCGAAGTTTGTTGAGCCGGAGCCCGACGAGCTATCGCGGATCAAAGCAGAAATTGAGCTAAAGAGCAAAGTGTTTGCGGCAAGCGCTGCCCAGCCCCTATGGTCCGGAGATTTTCGCGCGCCGGTCAATGCCGCGCCCACCGACAGTTTCGGCACCCGCCGCACCTTCAACGGCCAGCTGGCCAGCATTCACGAGGGGATGGACTTTCGCGCCGCCACGGGAACGCCCGTGCGCGCAGGCAACAGCGGTGTCGTGGTCCTGGCGCGGCCACTCTACTACGAAGGCAACTGCGTGGTCATCGACCACGGCCTGGGGCTGTTCACCATCTCCATGCATCTGAGCCGCATCGACGTGCATGAGGGCGACCGCGTGGTCACGGGCGAGCGCATCGGGCTCAGCGGAGCAACAGGCCGCGTCACTGGACCGCACTTGCACTGGGCAGTGCGCTGGCAGAATGCGTATCTCGATCCGGCCAAGATGCTCCGCATGGACCTGAGCTCAGTCCGATAGCGCACAATTTGCTCTGGCCGTCTCTCTGAAAGGCCGGATTCGTACACCACGCGGGAAGCTCGTCTTGACACGGCTTCCGCAATCGTCTGTACTGTTGCGCATGCGAACATCAATGGCCTTTTTGCTTCCTTTTTTCCTGGTCGCAACTCTTCTTGTGTCTGCGAACTCGCAGCAATCCGAGCCCGCCGCACCCGGGACGGCCTCCGCGAATGAAGCAGCGCCCCAGCCCACTCGCATGGTGGCCAGGGAGATGTGGATTCACGTGCCCGAGTCCTTCCCCAACGGACTCGATGCGCTGGAAGTGTATATGGATCTGCCGGGGCGGCATCCGCTGGTAGTTCTGACGCATGGCACATCAAACGAACCCGATGTCCG
>JBEKWT010000099.1:0-9109 GCA_049512795.1 Occallatibacter sp. | reverse complement strand
CCCTTCAATCTTTCACTCAGCGCGCTGAATTCTGACAAAGGACGCACAACCGGCGGTGCGCTGGAGGACAATGACAGAATGAGCCGCGCATGCGTAATTGGATCGGGCCCCAACGGGCTGGCCGCGGCCATTGTGCTGGCGCAGGCGGGGATGCGCGTGGATGTGTTTGAAGCCGAAGCCGAGCCGGGCGGCGCCGTGCGGACGCTTCCGCTCACGTTGCCGGGATTTTTGCACGACTTCGGCTCGGCAGTGTATCCGTTCGCGGCAGGGTCTCCGTTTTTCGCCAGGTTGCCTTTGGCGGATTACGGGCTGGAATGGATCCACGGAGAAGCGCCGCTTGCGCACCCGCTCGACGACGGCTCGGCCGTGGTGCTGGAGCGCGACCTGGAACATGCGGAACGCGCGCTGGGAGCGGACGGCAAGCTGTGGCGGAGCTTGATGCAACCAGCGGCCGACGACTGGATGGAGTTTGCTGAAGACACACTTGGGCCGGCATTGCGCATCCCGCATCATCCGCTGCGCATGGCGCGCTTTGGACTTTCGGCGATTCAATCCGCGCAAGGCTTCGCCAAGAGCCATTTCGTCAGCCCGCGCACGCGGGCCATCTTCGCGGGATTGGCGGGTCACTCGTTTCTGAGCTTCGACAAGCCGCTGAGCGCGACCATCGGATGGATGTTCGGCATCACCATTCACGCTGTGGGCTGGCCCGTTCCGCGCGGAGGCGCGAAGGCCCTTACACAGGCGCTTATTGGCTACCTGAAGTCGCTGGGCGGAACCGTGCACACGTCTTGCCGAATTGACTCGGCTCAATTCCGCGAGCTGGAATCGAGCAGCGAGCTAGTGTTATTCGACACCACGCCGAGGGAACTGGTTGCGATCGCCGGCGAGCGGCTCGCGCCCAAATACAAAAGCGAATTGGAAAGGTTCCAGCTCGCGCCGGGCGCGTTCAAAGTTGACTTCGCGCTTTCGCAGCCTGTTCCGTGGCGCGCAGCGGATTGCCGGCGAGCGATCACGGTACACCTGGGCGGATCGTTCGAGGAGATCGCGGCATCCGAATTCGCCGTGGCCAATGGGCGCGAAGCCGAACAGCCCTTTGTGCTGGTGGCGCAGCCGACGCTTTTTGATCCATCGCGCGCGCCTGAGGGAAAACATGTACTGTGGGCTTATTGTCACGTGCCGAATGGCTCTACATTCGACATGACGGAGCGTATTGAGGCGCAGATCGAACGCTTTGCTCCGGGATTCCGCGATTGCGTTCTGGCGAGGCACGTCTCGGCGCCCGCGGCTCTGGAAGCGATGGACGCCAATCTTGTTGGCGGCGACATCAGCGGCGGTGCAATGACGATGAGGCAGATGTTTTTTCGGCCGACTGCAAGCGAATACGCGACGGGCGCGCCCAAGCTGTACTTGTGCTCGGCTTCGACGCCGCCGGGCGGAGGCGTTCACGGCATGTGCGGCTACTACGCGGCGCGGCTGGCGCTGCGGCGGATCAAAAGCTAGATCGCGGCATCGAGCCTCCTGCGTTCTGCTGTAGGGTCTGAATTGAGCTAGCGAAGAATGATCGCCGGTGGCCGACTGGCTAGAACCTGTTTTCAAAAATGGCTGTACGGAATTCGTTTGTTGTCCCGCAGGGGTTAAACCCCCAAATTCTTGCTGTCTCTTTCGGCCCGGCTGAAGCCGTGCCCTTGTTACAAAGCCTATTTATGAAACACGCTCTGACATAAAAGCTTTGGCCGCTCGCCCTGGCTGTGCGCTGCGTTCCTCGCGCGGCCAGGTCGAACGGCCAATCCAAATCCACAAAGTTCAGCATAGCTTGCGGCTCAAGCCAAGAATTGCATTGTTTCCCCCGTAAAAATCCAAGCGCGAGAAAAGCCGGACAGCCCTACCCACGCGCGTAACTCTCCAGCGCCACGCGGCTGGGAATCGTAAGGGTGCATCCGTGTTGCGCCACCAGATGGCGGTTCTTGAAGATGCTCAGCGTGCGCGTGACGGTCTCGCGGGAGGCGCCGATGAATTCGCCAATCTCTTCGTGCGTCATCGACATGCGGCAGTGCGCGGCACGCTCGGGCTTCTGGCCGGGCTCGTCGCTCCACACCAGCAGCAGGCGCGCCAGGCGCTCAGGTACCGATGTTGACAGGCCAACCATGCGCAACTGCTCGCAGGCCAGGTTGAAGCTGCGGCTGATTTCGCGCGTGACAATGGGATAGACCTCAGGATGGCGAGACATGAATTGCAGGAACACCTGGCGTGAGATGTGCGCGATCTTCGCCGGATAGAGGGTGTCCGCGGTCATCTCGTAATCACCGCCGGAGAGAGTGGGTGACAGCCCCAGCACCTCACCGGCTTTGGCGATGTGAAAGCTGAGGCGGCGGCCATCGCTCGAGTTGATGGAGAGCTTGACCTCGCCGTCCAGAACTACGTAGACGCCCGAAGACGGCTGTGTCTCAGTGAAGAGAACCACGTTGGACGGATAGGAAGAGGGCGCGAGCAGCGGCTCCAAATCGGCCAGCGCCGCGGCCGGCAATGCCTTAAAAAAGTCGCCCTTCAGGTAGGAAGGTACACCTGCATTGTTCGTTAAATCATGTCCCGTATGCATTTCAGCTCTCCGTGTCCGCAGGTTGTGAGTCCTTGCGCGCGACCTCTTCGGCAAGATACTCGGTCCAGGGTGTGCCGGTGAGGATCGTGGTTCCGGTTTGAGAGTAGATGGTTCTCAAAACCTTAATCCCCACAGCGTCGGCAAAAGTTGTATCCCGCAAATCGAGAGACAGTTTTTTCTGCGCTACAGCCGGAGCTTTCTCTTCCCACAGGCGACCAAGTTCGGCAGCCCAAGGTCCGGCGACGCGCCCTTCCAGCTTGATGACGATCGCGTTCGAGTTTTCCTGAAAGTAGATTCGAAGCACTTGCTGGCTCGTCCTGCGCCACGCCTGTGATAAGGCACGGCGCGTGCCAAACCTGCGATGCGGCGCGACAAGGCTTGCATCGCGTTGAGATTAAAGGATCTGCTTTTCAGGGATCGCAGCAGTGGAGGGTGATGTCGAGCGCGGCGTGACGAAGTGACGATGACGGTATTTCGTCACGGAGACTACATATAGTCGCTGCGCTCGATGCCGAGCTTCTTCATTTTCGAGTTGAGCGTGGTGCGTTTGAGACCAAGCCGCTCGGCTGCGCCGCCGGGTCCGCCGATGATGCCCCTGGCCTCGCGGAGCGCGCGCACAATATGATCGCGCTCGGCTGCGTGCAGAGTGGGGCTGTCGGCGCCGGCGTTCTCTTCTTCCTCTTCCATGGCTTCGATCTCGGCCAGAGGCACGTGGAGCTGCGGTCCGCGAGAAAGGATCACAGCGCGCTCCAGAAAGTTTTCGAGTTCGCGAATGTTGCCCGGCCACTTCCACGCCACCAGCGCATCCATTGCTTCCGGCGGGATGGTCTCGATGTTCTTGCCCATGCGACGGGCGTGGCGCGAGACGAAGTGGCGCACGAGGATGGGGATGTCGGCGGCGCGCTCGCGCAAGGGCGTGGCGAAAACGGGGAAGACCTTGAGGCGATAAAAAAGGTCGCTGCGAAATTGCTTTTCGGCAACCATTTTGGCCAGGTCGCGATTAGTGGCGGCGATGAGGCGCACATTGACAGGGATCGACCGCGTTCCGCCCAGACGCTCGATCTCGCGCTCCTGCAAAGCGCGCAGCAGCTTGGGTTGCAGGTCGAGCGGCAGATCTCCTACCTCGTCAAGAAAGAGCGTGCCCTCGTTGGCCAGCTCCACACGGCCGATTTTGCGCGCGATGGCGCCCGTGAACGCGCCCTTCTCATGGCCGAAGAGCTCGCTTTCGATCAGTCCTGCCGGGATGGCGGCGCAATTCAGCTTGATGAAGGTGCGATCGCTGCGCGCACTCAGCCGGTGGACGGCTCGCGCCAGCAGCTCCTTGCCGGTTCCGGTCTCGCCCTCGATCAGGACTGTCGCGTCTGTAGGCGCCACGGTCTCAATCTGCCGCAGCACATTGCGCAGGCCGGTGCTTTCGCCCACGATGTCGTCGAAGCGGTGCTCGATGTTGATCTCTTCTTCGAGGTATTGTTTTTCCTGGTCCAGCCGGTCGCGCAGCTCCGCAATGCGGCGGAATGCCATGGCGTTATCGACTGCCATCGCCACCTGCCCGGCAATCTGCACCAGCATCTCCAGCTCGCGCTGACCAAAACTCCCCTCCTGCCTGCTCACCACGGAGAGCGCTCCAAGTGACTTGCCTTGATGAACCAGCGGAACCCAGCAACCCGACTGCATGCCCATTCTCTTGAGGTAAGCGAGCGTCTCGGGAGCATAAGGCGCTCTGGCAATACTCTCCAGCAGCACCGGCTCCCGCGTGCGAAACGCGATTCCAGACAGTGAGCCATCGATGGGAACGCGCAATTCGCCTGGAAAAACCTCACTGCCCGGACCCCCGAGGAACTGCACCACCAGGTCGCCCGCCGCCTCGTCGTAAAGCACCAGCCCCGCATTGTCGTGGGGAATCACCTCGCGGATAGAAGCCGAGATCGCATCCAGCAGCTTCTCAGCATCCATATTGGCCAGCAGCGCCCCGCTGAGCTGGAAGATCAATGCCTCTTCTGCGCGCTTGCGGTCGGTGGTGTCGCGCGTGACCTTGGCGAATCCTGTCACCTCGCCGCTACTGTCGCGGATGGCCGTGATCACGACGTTGGCCCAGAAACGCGAGCCATCCTTGCGCACTCGCCAGGCTTCTTCTTCCACGCGATCCCTGGCCGCCGCTTGGCGCAGCAATTCGGCGGGTCTGCCGCGCTCCTGATCCTCCTGCGTAAAAAAGCGCGAGAAATGCAGGCCGAGCACCTCGTCAACCTTGTAGCCCTTGATGCGTTCGGCGCCGGGGTTCCAGGTGAGCACGTGGCCGTCCCGATCGAGCAGATAAATGGCGTACTCGCCGATGCTTTCGACAATGGAGCGCAGCCGCAGATCGTTGAGCCGGAGCGCTTCCTGTGCGGCGCGCTGCTCAGTCGCGTCGCGGATGAACGCTACCACTGCCGGACCTGATTCGGTCTGCATGGGCTTGAGCATGATGTCGACGGGGAATTCGGCGCCGTCCTTGCGCAGGCCGAAGAGATTGAGGGCCGCACCCATCTGGCGAGTGCGGGGATGGGCGCTGTAATTCTCGCGATGGCGCGGATGGCCGCCGCGGAAACGCGCCGGTACGAGAATCTCGACGGGCTGGCCGATGAGCTCGTTGCTGGAGTAGCCGAACAGCTCTTCGGCGCGCGGGTTGGCAGCGCGCATCACGCCACCGTTGTCGGTGACGAGGATGGCGTCCGGCGAAAACTCAAACAGCCGTTCGATTAAGTTTTGGGCAAAGCCAGGCTCAGCGCTCTTCTCCGCTGCCGTTTCCTGCCCGGGGGAATCCGAGGGGCACATGTTTTTCTACCGACCTTAGTTGAAAGGTATCGCTTCGGGCGAGCCTTGCGCAACGCCGGTGATGTGAACGCCTGGTGACAGTCGTGCGAGCCGCGGGGCTCAGGACGGCCGGGCTTGCTCCGCGAGGTAGGCGAGCCACTCGTCCATGCCCGCTCCGGTTTTGGCCGAGGTTTCGAAGATGCGGATGCCGGGGCGAATCTCGTTGATGTTCTTGAGCGCCAGCTCGCGGTCGAAGCCGCAGGGAACCGCGAGATCGATCTTCGTAATCACGGCCGCATCGGAGGAGTTAAAAAGGCCCGGATACTTGAGCGGCTTATCCTCGCCCTCAGTCACGCTGAGCAGCACGACGCGGATGCGTTCGCCCAGGTCGTAGCTCGACGGGCACACCAAGTTGCCGACATTCTCGATAAAGAGGTAGTTGAGGCCTGCGAGCGAGAATCCCTCCCAACCTTCGAGGTGCTTGGTCACCATCTCCGCATCAAGGTGGCAGATGCCGTGCGTGTTGATCTGGCGCACGGGTGCGCCGCTCGCCGCCAAACGCCGCGCATCGTTGTCGGTTTCAAGGTCGCCCACCAAGGCTGCGGCATGCGCACCGCGGGCGCGCAGTTCGCGAAGAGTCAGCTCGAGAAACGCAGTCTTGCCCGTGCCGGGGCTGGAGACGAGGTTCAGCACAAGCACTCCAGCCGACGTAAAACGCTGGCGCAGCCCTGCTGCCAGCTCATCGTTTTTCTTCAGGATTCCCCGCCGCAGTTCAACAATTCGGGTGGTCATATCTTCTCCTCCACCGGGTCCGGCGCGTCAAGTTCCAATTCCGCAGGCTTCGATTCATTGGGCTCCGGTTCCTCCAGCTCAATCGATTCGATCTCCAGCTCGCGCCCCTGGCGAAGATCAGCCGCTAGCTCGCCACAACGCGGACAGCGAAAGCTTTGCACGCCCTCGATCTCGGAGTCCGCGCTGCAAGCGTCGCAGTGGATGATCACAGGCAGCTTGTTGATGACCAACTTCGCGCCGGCGAGAGGTGAACCTTCAGAGGCCAGCTCCCAGCAGAACTGAAGCGAATCTTCAATGACCGAAGCCAGCGCGCCCACGCGCAGCCTCACCGCGATGACGCGCGCGCCAGGGTACGCAGAGGCCGACTCGGTGACCGCTTCAACAATGCTGGACGCGATGGAAAGCTCGTGCATCGATTCTTCCTGCACGATACTAGAACCGGTCTCATAAATCATCTTTGTCAACTCGCTGGAATCATGGAACCCGCCTTGTGGTTGGATCCATGCGTGCTCGCTATGCAGCAGAGGCCATTATGAGACCGGTCGTACGCCGGCACAGTCTTTGGTTGCGACCGCGCGCACACACAATGAACTGACCCAAAATGCAAGCCCGAAAATGTAAAATGGCTGCAAAGGATCTTCCCCTTGCCAGTCACTTCAACACACACCACTGGGATTGAGTCGCGCCTTGCGCTCAGCGCGCTTGCGCCGGAGACGCTGCAGTCGGAAATCCGCGCCATGACCACCGAATGCGATCGCATGGGCGGCATCAACCTGGCGCAGGGCGTTTGCGATACGCCGGTGCCCGAAGTGGTGGAGGCCGCGGCGATCCAGGCCATTCGCGATGGGCAAAACATTTACACAAGGTGCGACGGCATCGCACGGCTCCGCGAGGCCATCGCAGCCAAGCAGCGGCGCGATTACGGCCTGGTCTACGATTCTGAAAACGAGGTGATGGTTGCTTCCGGCGCAACGGCCGGCCTGCATGCCGCCGCAATGGCGCTGCTCAATCCAGGCGACGAAGTGCTCGTCTTTGAGCCGTTCTACGGCTACCATGTGCATACGCTCGACTCATTGCGCGTGAATCCGGTGCTGGTCGCGCTGGCGGAGCCGGACTGGCAGCTTGACGTGGACGCCATGCGAGCTGCGGTAACTCCGCGCACCCGCGCCATTTTGCTCAATACTCCCGCGAACCCTACGGGGAAGATCTTCACGCTGCCCGAGCTCGAAGCGGTCGCGCAGCTCGCCATCGAACACGATCTGTTCCTCATCACCGACGAGATCTACGAGTATTTCGTCTATGACGGCGCGCGGCACATCTGTCCGGCCACGCTGCCCGGCATGCGCGAGCGCACGATTGTGATTTCAGGGTTCAGCAAAACGTTTTCGATCACCGGCTGGCGCATCGGCTATGTGACGGCGGACGCGCGCTGGATGCCCACGATGGGCCACTTCCACGACCTGACCTATGTGTGCGCGCCCGCGCCGCTGCAGGTGGGCGCCGCCGCGGGCCTGGAGCAGTTGCCGCCGAGCTTCTACGCGCAATTGGCCGCCGATCATCAATCGAAGCGCGGCCGGCTGCTCGCCGCGCTGAGGGAAGCTGGCATGGAAGCCTCTGCGCCACCGGGCGCCTACTACATCATGGCCAGAGTTGAGCACTTGCCCGGCAAAACTGCCGCGGAGAAAGCACGGAACCTGCTGCGCTCGGCCGGCGTGGCCGCCGTGGCCGGATCGGCGTTCTTTCGCGAGGGGCGCGGCGAGAACCTGCTGCGCTTCTGCTTTGCCAAACAGGACGCCGAGCTTGACGAGGCCTGCGAGCGGTTACGAAAACTTTAGACGCGCTCGGCAAAAACCCTAAGATCCGGCTCGCGCGGCCAGCCAAGTCTTCAGATTCGGTTCCTGAAGGCGGCGCAGCTCAACGCAGCTGTCAATATTTTCAAGCGCGTGCTTCAGAGCCACGTCGGAGGCGGGAACCGGGTGAGCGGCGAAGAAGCTCTTCACGTCGTCGTGTGCTTCGGCAGTACAAAAGCTGCCGGTGTAGCTCACCAGCAGCGAGCCCAGGTCTGTGGTTATATTGGCTTGCACCTGGTCCCAATGCGTTTTGATAAAGTTCCACGTCGCATCGCGGTTCTCGGGGATCTGGAGACCGATGGCCAACTGAAACGCGGCGTCCTGGTTGCGCACCTTGCTTGAAACCGAATATTCGAGAGCACGCTCAAGCAGCGCGGGATTGTCAAACTGGACCAGCAGTCGTAATGCGGATTCCTGCAGCTCGGGATCGGTCGAAGTTTCATACACCTTCTGCAATCGGTCGAAGAGCGCGGCGTCGCCGTTCTCCGCGGCGGCTTCAAGAGCGGCCTGCCCAAGGGTCGGATCGACGGCCGTAGGATCGTCGAGGTATCGATCGGCGATCTGCCGCGCCTGGGCAACGACAGCAGGGTCGTTGCCATGATCGACGAGCAGGGCGAGAAATTGCGCGCGCAACTCAAGCGTGTTGGGCGAGTCGCCGGGCGCGGGAGGGCCGAGCTTCGCGTACTCGGGCGCGAAGTTGTGGCTTACCCACACAGCCAGCTCGTCGCGCTCTTCCTTCGTCGAGGCAATTTTGTCGGCGATGGTTCCCAATATCCCCGTCGCGTTTGAAAAAACCTCTGCGTTGGGATCGGCCTTGAGAGCAGCCACGAGATTCAGATAGTCGCCCACAGTGGCTTTGTTGGCGCGCACCCGCGCCCACTCGTCGCCGGCGAGGCTGATGCGCTCCGAGGGAGTGAGGCCCGATTCGGCGTGCGCGACGAGAGATGCAAACTCGCGTGGTGGGTAGGCGCTGCGGTAGTAGCCCTTGCCGGCGGCGTTGGCGAAGAAAAGTGGACTCGAGGGCAAAGGGAGGCTGGGCTCCGATGGTGTCAACAGGTCACAGAGACTTTCCAGATCGGCC
>JBEKWT010000098.1:0-9193 GCA_049512795.1 Occallatibacter sp. | reverse complement strand
CGTCTTCATCAGCGAATATACGGGCGGCGGATTTGGCAGCAAGATCACCGGCGCGCTGACCCTGGTGATTCCGGCGCTGCTCTCAAGGAAGCTGAATGCGCCGGTGATGATGCGCGTGAGCCGCGAGGAGGAACACTTTATCGGGCGCGCGCGGCCAGGCATCCGGGGCCGCACGAAGGTGGGTTTTGCCAAAGACGGCCGCATTACGGCGGTCGACATGTTCCTGGTTTCCGACGCCGGGTCGTACGGCTCGAGCGGAGATGGTGGCTCGTGCGGAAGCATCGCTTCGTTCCTGTACCAGGCGCCGGCCATGCGTTGGCGCAACGTGACGGTGGCGACCAACACGCCGCCGCGCAGCGCACAGAGCGCGCCGGGGGGCATGCAGGCGATCGCAATTATGGAGCCGATCCTGTCGAAAGCAGCGCGGCAACTGGGAGTGGACCAGGTGGCGCTGCGCCGGGTGAATTGCCCCGAGGGCAAGGCGGAGTACGGGCCTCCGAACAAGGAGGGTAAGCGCGCGTATGCCACAAGCTGCTTCCTGAAGCAGGCGTTAGACCTGGGCGCTGAGCAGTTCAAGTGGCAGGAGCGCGTGGCGCGGCCAAAGCGCACGGGCACCAAGGTGCGCGGCGTGGGTGTATCACTCACAACTTTCCACGGCGGCAGCACCGGCTTCGATGGGCTGATCGTCATCACCCCCCAAGGCCGAGTTCAGATTCAATCTGGCATCGGCAACCTCGGAACCGAAGCGGTGATCGACGTGCATCGCGCAGCGGCGGAGATTCTTGATGCGCCATGGGAGGCCTGCGATGTGGTTTGGGGCGACACGTCGAAGCATTTTCCGTATACCTGCGCCTCCGGGGGCAGCCAGACAACGCACGCGATGACGCGGGCGGCGCACGCAGTGGGTCTTGAGTGCGTGCAGCGGCTCAAGGAAGTGGCGGCTGCAAAACTTGGCGGGCAGGCGGACGAATATGAAGTGGCAAACCTGCGCGTCACGCGCAAGGGCGCCGGCGCCGGTATGAGCTTTGCGGAAGCCGCGCAGCACGCTATCAAATTGGGCGGTATCTACGACGGTCACGATGTGAATCCAGACGTAAACAAAGCAACAAAGCAGTCGGTAGCCGCTTTAGCCGGCCAGGGGTTGGTGGCTTCAGCAAAAGACAAGTATCCGCACGACGGGGATTCGTATTCGTATCTGGCCTGCTTCGCCGAGGTGGAAGCGGACGTGGAGACGGGGGTATACCGCATCGTCGATTACCTGGCCTACGCAGACGTGGGCACGGTGCTTCATCCGGCGGCGCTGGGCGGGCAGATTCTTGGCCGCTCTACGCTGGGCATCGGCCACGCCATTGGGCAAAAGTGGGTGATCGATCCGCAATATGGCATCTCCATCGCCGAGCGCTTTTATCAGAATCGGCCGCCGACGATCCTGGATGTGCCAGTGAACATGCAATGGAATGCGCTGAACATTCCCGATCCGGAGACGCCGGTGGGCGCCCGCGGCTGCGGGGAGCCACCCGTGGGCGGCGGTTGTGCGTCGATCTTGAACGCGCTTTCCGACGCGCTCGGGGACAATATCTTCCAACGCGCGCCCGTGAACGCCGACACCATTCTGACGTCTTATGAAGCGGGGCGTCCGATGCAAAACCCTTTGCTGGCCCACATCTGATGCGGGATGTGAAACGGAGAGAGTCATGGCGGTTATAAGAGACGTGATGCCGGCTTTTGACCTGCTGCAGCCGGACTCTGCGGCGGATGCGCAGAAGTTGCTCGAGCAATACGGCGAAGACGCGTGGGTGATGGCCGGCGGGCTGGACAGTTTCGACTGGCTGAAAGACCGCATCAAGAAGCCGAAAGTGCTGGTGGATCTGAGCGGGGTGGAGGAACTGAAGGGGATTCGCGCGACGAGCGACGGCGTGGAGATCGGTGCGATGACCACGCTGACGGAGATTGCGAATCATCCTGCGATCCAGAGGGACTACAGCGTACTGGCGCAAGCCGTGGAACTGGTGGCATCGCCGCAGATTCGCAACCAGGGAACGCTGGGCGGAAACGTGTCGCAGGACGCGCGGTGCTGGTACTACCGCGGAGGATGGCCGTGCTATCGGGCGGGCGGAAATATTTGTTACGCGGATACACCGGTCGGTCGCAACCGTGAGCACGCGATCTTCGGCGCCAATCGCTGCGTGGCCGTGCACCCGTCGGATTCGGCTCCGGCGCTGATTGTGCTGGACGCGAAGTTTGTGATGCAGACGCCGAAGGGCGAGCGCGAGGTGGATGCGGAGGATTATTTTGTTGGCCCTGAGCTGGACATCACGCGCCTGAACATTCTGAAGCCGGGCGATTTGCTGACGGCGATTCGCATTCCGGCGAAGTGGGCGGGCGCGAAGTTTTACTTCGAAAAAGTACGCGATCGCAATGTGTGGGACTTCCCGCTGATGAATGTGGCGTCGGCGATGAAGCTCGAGGGCGGCACTATCAGCGACATCAGAATTGCGGTGAATGCTGTGGCGCCCAAGCCGATGCGGCTGAGGGCAGCGGAAGACGCAGCGCGCGGTAAGCCGGCCAATGCGGATACAGGCGAGATGGCCGGCAAGCTCGCGGTCGTGGGCGCTGTGCCGCTGCAGTTTAACGGTTACAAGATTCCGCTGATGAGGAACCTGGTGAAACGTGCGATCGTCGGCGCACAGGAGGCGGCATGAGGTTCATCACATGGGCGACAAGTCCGTGGGGGCAATCGGTGCCGACGCATATCGTATGGGGGCTGATCTGGGTTGCCGTGATTGCGGGTTTGTTCTTCATGATCGTGCACTCGCTGTACCTGATCGTTGTGAAGCCGCCGAAGCGATTTGCGGAGCGCACTGCAGAAGTGAACGCGGCAGGGATTCCGGAACGCGTGCCGAGGCACTCGCTTGCGGCGCGGCTGTTTCACTGGATCATGGCGGCGTCGATGTTAACGCTGCTGTTTACGGCGTTCCTGCCCAAGGTGGGTATCCAGTTTAACTGGGTGCTATACCACTGGATTGCGGGATGTGTGCTGACGGTTTCGATTCTTTACCACATCGTGCATGCGTCGTTCTTTCTGGATTTCTGGTCGATCTGGCCCGACAAGACGGATCTGCGCGACGCAATGAACCGGATGCGTCGATTCTTCGGCAAGGAGGCGCCCAGCCCGAGTAAATTTGCCAAGTATCCTCTCGAAAACAAGCTGTATCACGGCGCGATCATGCTGACGGGCCTGGCGGTGATGGTGACCGGCCTGTTCATGATGAAGCGGGTTCAGACCGGCATCTTTACGCGGAATCCTTATCTCTTCAGCGATATGACGTGGGGACTAATGTATGTGCTGCACGGACTGGCCGGCGTGGGACTGATTGCACTGGTGATGGTGCATGTGTACATGGGAATCCGGCCGGAAAAGCTGCCGATTACGAAGTCGATGATCTTCGGCTGGATGAGCCGGGACTTCTATCTGGAGGAGCACGACACTGGTCGTTGGGCGGTGAAGGCGCCGGCCTCCAAAACAAAAGAGGGTTATGCCGCAAGCGATGGCGACTGAGATTGAACGGCAGTGCGAGACCATTGAGTCGTGCTACGAGTTCACGCTTTCCTATGCCGCGCGGGGATTGGCGAGCGACGATGGGAGCGACGCGGGCCGACAACTTCGCGACTACCTAATGCGAGCAGCAGGCGCAATGCGCGGACTGGAGCGGGGTTGCACGGAAGCGTTGGAGCAGGAGCAGCTTGCGCCCGCGGAGAAGTACGAGGCTTTTTTTAAGGTGCTGAAGCGCGACGCCGAGGGCGCGATTGCGGCGACGGAATTGGTGCTGGCACAAGCGGCGATCGGATCACAGTTGATCGACAATCTAAATGCCTCAATCCATTTGCGGGCGCTGCTGGCGGACTTGTTTCTGGTGACCGAGATTCTGGGCGTGCGACGTACCCAAGCTGCGGCGGACAAAGTGGCCCGAGCTCGGTAGGTGATTGGGCGTCTGACGGGTAGAGGTTCAACGGGGATCACTGGCGGTGGGGACACCGCCAATACCGCCGGTCAACCACTCCGATAAACCCGAAACGCGCTCATTGGGGGCCCCGGTCAGGGGACCGGCGCTACACTGCATCGGCGAGGCGCATGTATTCTCCACAAGTTCTCGACCACTTTGAGCACCCGCGCAACGCGGGAACCGTTACCGATGCGGACGCGTCGGCGCGAATCGAGAATCCGGCCTGCGGTGATGTTCTGGAACTGACAGTAAAAGAGGCAGGCGGTCGAATCGCGGAGATTCGCTTCAAGGCGAAGGGATGTGTGGCCGCGATGGCGTGCGGATCGGCGGTCACTGAGCTTGTGAGCGGGAAGACCGTGGGCGAGGCGAGGGACTTGAGCAGGGAAGAGTTGGTCCGCGCGGTCGGCGGGCTGCCCGCAGCGTCGACACACGCAAGCCACCTGGCGATCGAAACGCTGGCGGCGGTGTTGGAAAAGATTTCCGGCAAGACTCAGCGCGCGGCCGGCGGAGCTTTTCCGGCGAGCGCTTCATAATCTTCCGGTGTGTTGAGGCCGGCTTTTTCGAGCGAATCAGTAACGGAGATGTAGGCGACGCGCTGTGCGTGCGCGTGCAAGACCTCGCGGGCGTTGCCGGTGACGGGTGCATCAAGAAAATGCGCAATCAACTCGCGGCTGACCAGAAGCGGATGCCCGTGTTTACCATCGTTCTCCGGGGCGACGGCCCAGATGCCCCGCGCGAGGGCGCGATGGAACGAAGCGCAGAGACGCTCGAGAGAAGTGGCGCTTAGAGGCGGACAATCGACCGGCGTGATCATCGCGGAATTGCAGCCTCGGGATAAAGCTTCGTTCAATCCTACCTGCAGGGAACTGAATTGACCGCGCTCGGGATTGGGATTCTGAACCATGTAAGCGCCGCATGCACCGGCGGCAACGCCGACGGGATGCGAGTTTCTGCCCGCAACAACGACGACCAGGCGCGTGAAGGGCTCGAACGCGAGGATCGCCGCGGAAAGAAGCGTGGGGCCAGGCCGCGGTGTGGCGCCCGGCTCGGGCGGAGGCCAGGGAAGCAGTGCCTTGTCGGCGCCCATGCGTGAAGACTCGCCAGCCGCCAGGATCAAGCCGCAGAGATTGGGGGCGTCGGTCATAAAGAAAAGATAGCAAAGATAGCAGGGAGCAAATGGGCTGGGGCTATTTTTCCGCGGGCGCGGGGAGGGGTTCGCCGGGTACCTCGGATTCGGCTGTTGCCGCGGCGTGCCTTGCGCTGTGGAACCAACTCATGTGAGGCAGTGCTCTCTCCGCGCGGCGACGAATGGCGATTAACTCGGCGACGATGGAGACGGCGATTTCTTCGGGTGTGACAGCGCCGATGTCGAGACCGACAGGGGAATGCACGCGGTCAAAGAGATCGGGGTTGAGGCCTTCACGAGTGAGCTCGCGAAACACGGTGATGGCTTTGCGTTTGGAGCCGACCATGCCGATGTAACGGGCGTGTGTTTGCACGGCCCAGCGGAGGACGCGCATGTCGTCGCGGTGGCCGCGGGTGGCGATGACAATGTAAGAAGACTCGCCAGGCGCGAGTTCCTTGACTGCTTCATCGAAGTCCCTGGCGATGACCTGGAGCGCGTTGGGGAAACGCTCGGGGTTTGCGTAGGCGTCGCGGTCGTCGGTGACGATGCAGTCAAAGCCGGCGTTGCGCGCGACCTTGAAGAGCTCAACGGCGACGTGGCCGGCGCCGAAAATGTAGAGCAGCGGCACGGGCAACACAGGCTCGATGAAGATTTCGAGAGTGCCGCCGCAGACGAGGCCGGTGTCGTATTTGGGGTCCTGGTTGAGGTCGAAGGTGAGGGTGCGCGGCTTTTCCTTAGTGATGACCTCGCGCGCAGCCTGCCAGACTTCGGCTTCGACGCAGCCGCCGCCAATGGTTCCGGCAATGGAACCGTCGTCGCGGATAAGCATCTTGGCGCTCTGAAACGAGGGGATGGAGCCGCGCGAGCTCACAATGGTGGCCACAGCACCACTGCGGCCCTCCCGTTGCAGCTTGACGATCTCCTCATAGATATTCATCTGCTTCGATTATTGAATCGAGTGATCAGTAAGTCAATCGGCAGCGCGGTGCGGGCCAAGTCCCGAAGGCGCACTCTTCGAGGCGAGCGGGACAGAATGCTATTGCCGAATGGACTCGTTTGAGCTAATTTCTAAGACTCACAGTTTATTTACTTTGGAGGTAGCAAGCCATGGCCCGAGTCGTTCGATGTTCCATTATTCAGGCGTCGAATGCATTGCCTGCGACCGAACCGCTGCCCGCACAAAAGAAGGCAATGGTGGAGAAGCATGTGGGTTTGATTCGGCAGGCGGCAAAGCAGGGAGCGCAGATCGTGTGCCTGCAAGAGATCTTCAACGGGCCGTATTTTTGCGCGGAGCAGGAAACGAAGTGGTACGAGATGACGGAGGCAGTTCCCGATGGGCCGACGGTGAGCCTGATGCGCGCGCTGGCGAAGGAGCTGCACATTGCGCTGGTCGTGCCTGTGTATGAGGTGGAGCAGGAGGGCGTTTTCTATAACACCGCGGCGATGATCGCGAGCGACGGGGCTTATCTGGGCAAGTACCGCAAGACTCACATTCCGCACGTGGCGCCGGGGTTCTGGGAGAAATTCTATTTCCGTCCGGGCAACCTGGGGTATCCGGTGTTCGATCTAGGTTTTGCCAAGGTGGGCATCTATATCTGTTACGACCGGCACTTTCCCGAAGGCGCGCGGTGCCTGGGACTGAACGGCGCGGAGATTGTGTTCAATCCATCGGCGACCGTGGCGGGGCTGAGCGAGTACCTGTGGAAGCTGGAGCAGCCGGCTCACGCGGCGGCGAACGGGTACTTTATCGCGGCGATCAATCGCGTGGGGACCGAGGCGCCGTGGAACATCGGCGAGTTTTACGGAACGAGCTATTTTTGCAATCCGCGCGGGAGGATCATTGCGGAGGCCGGGCGCGACAAAGACGAGGTGCTGACCACCGACCTGAATCTGGACGAGATTGCCGAAGTGCGGCGGACGTGGCAGTTCTATCGCGACCGCAGGCCCGATTTGTACGGGCCGCTGGTGGCGTCGTAAGGCGATTTTTCTGGGGCCGAAGCATCGAGGTTTCGAGACTCGAGTCGCGGCACAATTCGAATTGTGTCCTGACTTTCATGGGGTTCTCATGAGCACCGCAGCACTACCGCATGATGAGCAGCTCCGAGCGCGATTTGGCGAGCTGAAGCCCGCGCTGACCGCGCAGGCCGCGGTGATTGAGGCGGACCGCTGCCTGAATTGCTTCGACGCGCCGTGCACGGCGGCGTGCCCTACACATATCGATGTGCCGGGGTTCATCAAGCGCATTGCGTCGGGAAACTTGCGCGGGTCGGCGTTGCGAATTCTGGACGCGAATATCCTGGGGGCGAGCTGCGCACGGGTTTGTCCTGTGGACGTGCTGTGCGAGGGCGCGTGCGTGCTGACGCGGCAGAATCGGAAGCCGATTCAAATTGGGCAATTGCAGCGGCACGCGATGGACGCGTTCTGGGCGTCGGGTGAGACGGTGCACGTGGCTGCACCGGGGACGCACAATCTGCGCGTGGCCTGCATCGGCGGTGGGCCGGCGTCGCTGGCGTGCGCGGCGGAGTTGTGCCGCCAGGGTGCGCGGGCGACGGTGATCGATCGCCGCGATCTGCCGGGCGGATTGAATACGTACGGCGTAGCAGAGTATAAATTACGGGCCGCCGACAGCGTGCGCGAAGTGGAGATGATCCGGCGGCTAGGAGTGGAATTCCGGTGCAGAGTGGACGTGGATTCGGCCGCATCGCTGGAGGCGCTGGAAGCGGAGTTTGACTTTGTCTTTCTCGGGCTGGGGCTGGGCGCGATGCAGCGGCTGAACATTCCTGGCGAAGAAGCGGAGGGCGTGATGAACGCTCTGGAGCTGATTGCCGCGTACAAGACGGGCCACCTGCGCGAGCTGCACGGGACGGTGGTAGTGGTGGGCGCGGGAAACACGGCCATCGACGCGGCCAACGCCGCCCACCGGCTGGGTGCCGAGACGGTCTATATGGTTTACCGGCGAAGTGAGAGCGAGATGTCGGCCTTTGATTTTGAGTACGAACACGCGAAACAGGAGGGCGTGCAGTTTCTTTGGCGGAGGCAGCCGGTGGCGATTGGGCGGAGCGAGCACGGCCGCCTGCTACTGGAAACGGTGCAGGTGCGCGAGGCAGATGGAGAGCTTGAGGTGGTTCCTGACTCGCAGTCGGCGATTGCGTGCAATTTAGTGGTCCCGGCCATCGGGCAGTCGCACCTGACGCAGCTTCTGCAGGAGTTGCGCGGCGTTGAGGTACGCGATGGACAGATTGTGGCCGATCGCGTGACAGGCCAAACGGGGAACCCGAGGTACTATGCCGGCGGCGACTGCGTGAACGGCGGCCGCGAGGTGGTGGACGCAGTGGCCGGGGGTAAACGTGCTGCGCTCGCAATGTTGAAAGCGACGGAGGTAGCTCATGCCTGACATCGGCGTGCGGAATTTTGCAGGCAGCATCAACTCGCCGAATCCGTTTTGGCTGGCGTCGGCGCCGCCGACGAATACGGGCGAGATGATTATGCGCGCATTCGACGCGGGCTGGGGCGGCGCGGTGTGGAAGACCATCGGCGAGCCGATTACCAACGTGAGCTCACGCTACTCGGCGACAGACTGGAACGGGCAGCGGATCATGGGCTTCAACAATATCGAGCTGATCAGCGACCGGACCGTGGAGCAGAATCTGCGCGAAATGGCGGACGTGAAGAAGCGCTATCCGAAGAACGCGGTGATTGCATCGTTAATGGTGGCGTCAACGCGCGAAGCATGGCACGAAATTGTGACCCGAACCGAGGATGCGGGGGCGGACGGGTTGGAGTTGAACTTTGGTTGCCCGCACGGCATGAGCGAGCGCGGAATGGGTTCGGCGGTGGGCCAGGTGCCGGAATATGCGCAGATGATTACCGAGTGGGTGAAGGAGAAGGCGCGCACGCCGGTGCTGGTGAAGCTGACGCCGAACATCAGCGACATTCGCACGGTGGCGCGGGCGGCAAAGCGGGGTGGAGCGGATGGATTGTCGGCGATCAACACAATCAATTCGATCACCGGAATCGATCTGGACACCTTTATTCCGCGGCCGAATGTTGTCGGGAAAAGCTC
>JBEKWT010000097.1:0-9315 GCA_049512795.1 Occallatibacter sp. | reverse complement strand
AACCGTTGTAATGCAGGATGCTGCGCAGCTTGGTCACCTGATCTGCGGGCAGGTCGAGCTTCAGCAGGCTCGCCAGCTGCGCGTCGCGATTCTGCTCGACGACATAGACGCGCTGATGAGCTGTGACAAAATCATGCACCTCGTGGTTGAAGGGCCAGGCACGCAGGCGCAAATAATCCGCCTCCTGTCCGTAGCGATGCCTGATCTGGTCCATGCTCTCGCGCAGCGCGCAATCCGTCGAACCGTAGGCGATGAAGCCGATCTTCGATCCGGCGTCTCTGACCGTCTCCGGCGCTGGAACCATCGCGCGCGCCTTCTCAAATTTGAGCGCCAATCTCTCCATCAGGGCCTGATACTCATCGGGGTCTTCGGTGTAGAGTGCCGCATCATTGTGTCCCGAGCCGCGCGTAAAGTAGGCGGCCTTGGAGTGCGGCGTTCCGGGCAGCGTTCGCCATCCGATGGCGTCTCCATCCACGTTGCGGTAGCGGGCAAAGCTGCCCAGGCGATTCAGATCGTCGGCGGTGAGCACCTTGCCGCGGTCCTGTGGCTTCTCGGGATAGTCGAATGGCTCCGAGACCCAGTTGTTCATTCCCAGGTCCAGATCGGTGAGGACAAAGACCGGAGTCTGCATCCTTTCGGCCAGATCGAACGAGGCCATCGTAAACTCGAAGCATTCCTTCACCGAACCGGGCAAGAGGATTGGGTGCTTGGTGTCGCCATGCGAAAGAAAGGCCGCTGTGAGCAGATCCGCCTGCTGGGTGCGCGTCGGCATTCCGGTCGAGGGACCGGTGCGCTGCACGATGACGATGACCCCTGGAATCTCAGCGTAGTAGCCCAGGCCGGTGAACTCGGCCATCAGCGACATTCCCGGACCTGACGTCGAGGTCATGGCTCGAGCGCCCGCCCAGCCCGCGCCCAGCACCATGCCGATCGCGGCCAGCTCGTCCTCGGCCTGCACGACGGCAAAGGTCGCCTTGCCCTCCGGCGTCACGCGAAATTTATTCAGCAAATCCGTCGTCGCTTCAATCAGCGACGTCGACGGCGTGATGGGATACCACGCCACCACCGTGACCCCCGCAAACACCGCGCCCATGCCGCACGCCGCGTTGCCGTCGATGATGATCTTGCCCTTTGTTTGGTCCATGCGCTCGATGAAGAACGGATCGTGCTTGGTGAAATTCACCTTGGCGTACTCGTAACCGGTCTCCACGGCCCCGAAGTTCAGCTCGAAGACCTTCTGCTTCTTCGAAAACTGCTTGCGCACGCACTGTTCTATCACCGCCACGTCGATGTGCAGCAGTTGCGCCACCACGCCGACGTACACCATGTTCTTGACCAGCTTGCGCAGCTTGGGCTCGGGACATAGCGCCTGCGTCAGCTTGTCGAAAGGAACCGGATAGCACACAACATCGTCGCGGTACCGGCTCAGATTCAGGTACTCTTCGTAGATCGCCACGCCGCCCGGCGGCAGCGCCCTCATGTCTTCCTCGGCCGTCTCCGGGTTCAGCGCCACCAGCACTTCCGAGTCGCGCTTGCGCGCCACATAGCCGTCCTTGCTCGCGCGGATCGTGTACCACGTCGGCAGGCCGGCAATGTTCGATGGGAACAGGTTCTTTCCGCTCACGGGAACGCCCATTCCAAAAATGCTTTTCAGCAGCACGCTGTTGGCGGACTGCGACCCCGATCCGTTCACCGTGGCTACGTTGATGCTGAAGTCGTTTACGATGCGCCGATCCGCAATGCTTTCGCCCTGTTCCTGACCCAAGGCAAGGTGTCCAGTCGCCATTTGGCGGGATTCCCTTCCAATAATTTGTGACCGCTTTACGGGCGCCGGCCAACTTCTCTACAGTGCCTGGCTCCTTGCGCCACAATATGTGATTATAGTCACTTTCTTGTTAACACCGTCCCACACCGCGCCACGATGGTAACCCCTTGGTTCACCCTCGGAAGTGGTAGGCCCGCTTTGGGCCGTCCTCCATACAACCTATTTGTTTTCAATGAATCTCCCTGGGCCTCGCAGCGCACTGGGTGCCCCAGGTCCCTCGCACTTGGGGACCTGGGAAAGCACGGACCCGAGCCCGCGCCGATCCCACGATTACCCAACCATCAAAAATGTGTGCCCCACGTCTCCGATGCGCTAACCGCCGGGTAGGTGACAAACCATCCTGGACACCGCACGAACACTTCGCTAACGATCGCGAACACGGCTCCAGTCTGTATAATTCCGCCAAACTGGCAATCAGATGAAAACGCTAGCTTGGAGCTGCTCGTGAGACGACTTTGGAAGTCCGCTGCGGTCCCCATGCTGCTCGCCTTGACTGGATGCGGATGGTTTATCAATAGAATGGCACCCGACGAGGTTCGGAACGGCAAGAGTTATTTTGAAGAACTTCGTCAGAGGCAGATCGACCAAATCCTTCAATCATTTGACCCAAGCGATGACAGAGATCAACTTCGAAGCCAGCTCGGGAAGGTCTTTGCTCTGGTTCCGCAAGAAGAGCCCCTCGGAGTTGAAACACTGGGAGCTTCCACTGAATGCAAGGGGAGCGGGGTTTGTACGAAGCTGCTCGTTCTCGAGTACAAATACCCAGATCACTGGGTTCTTTTTCGAGTTACGGTCAGCAATCAGAGCGGTCATGACGCGATTACTGACCTTACTGTCGAGCCGGAGTCCTTACCGCTCGCATCCGTGAGGCGGTTCACGCTTCGCGGAAAGGGCTTGCACTATTACGTCGTCCTGCTACTGGCGTTACTATCCGTAGGTCTTGCGATCTGCGCCTTTGTTCTATGTATTCGAACCCCGATTCATAGGCGGAAATGGCTCTGGGTCGTCATCACCATTCTTGGTATCGGAAAACTCGGGATCGAATGGACGAGCGGCGAGCTATGGTACAAAATCCTTTACATTTCGATATTGCCTGCCGGGTTCGGATTCGACTCAGAAAGTCCTTTCATTTACGCTTCGATTCCTGCGGGCGCGATTCTTTTTCTCTCGTTGCGCAGGCGTCTCCGAAGAGTGGGCGTCCCGGCGCTGCCGACCAACGCCACTGCACCGACGCCCGCCGCAGATCGGGTGGAGAGCGATTCCAGCCAGTAGACAGCTATGTGGTGTTCTTGTCGCATAAAGCATTCCGGCTGTATTACCGGCCGACCGTCAATTGCTGGTTGATCAACGTCACGCACGTCCTCGCCGTGGATGATGTTGCTCACTGGCCGAGGACGCGCTGGGAGAATTTGTGCTGTTTCGTGCCGGGTGCCCCATCCTTTCGCCGCACTTCGGCGAAAGGGTGGGATCGCACTCCCCTTAACCCCGCGCAGGAAAAAAGCTAGCAGCTACCAGCTAGCACCTGTCTCTCCGCATCCCTCTTCCACCGCGCAATCAGCGCCAGCGCAATCACGATCAGCGCCAGCGTCAGCCCGATCCACAATCCGTAGATCCCCCACTTCAATCCGAAGCATAGAAAAAATCCCAGCGGCAATCCCAGCACCCAATACCCCACCAGGTTCGCCCACATGGGCGCGCGCGTTTCGCCCAGGCCTCGCAGCGCGCCCGTTGACACCGTCTGAATTCCGTCGAACACCTCGAACGCCGCCACAATCGCCAGCAGTCCCGGCCCCACCGCCAGCACGCGCGCATCATTTGTATAGAGCTGAATCAGCGGCCGCGGCCAAATCAGCAGCGTCGCCGCCGCCAGCAGCATAAAGCTCGTCCCCAATCCCAGCGCCAGCCACCCGGCCCTCCGCGCCCGCGCCGCATCCCCAGCGCCCACCGCGCGCCCCACGCTCACCGCCGCCGCTGCTGAAATCCCCAGCGGCACCATGTACGTCACGCTCGCGTAGTTCAAGACGATTTGATGTGTCGCCAGCGCCACCGGCGTCAGGTACCCGGCGGAAAACGTCGCCAAGTTCCACGCGCCCACCTCGAGCAGAATCTGTCCCCCCGCCGGAGCGCCCAACTTCACGAGGCGCTTTAGCCGCGCCGCCTGCGGTCCCGCCCAATGCTTGAAGAGCGGATGCCCGCGCCTGCGCTCGTATCTCCACGCAAATCCCACGAGCGCCATCGCCATCGTCACGCGCGCAAACACCGTTGAAATCGCCGATCCGTTCACGCCCAGCGCCGGCATCCCCAGCTTGCCGTAGATCAGCACCCAGTTCAGGAACCAGTTCACCAGGTTCGCCGCCACATAGGTCACGGTAATCACGCGCACCTGGCCCACGCCCTGCAAATACCGCCGCGACGCGCCATAGATCAGCAGCGGCAGCGTGCCCCACAGCAACACGCTCATGTACCCGCTCGCCGGCGTCGCCACTTCCGCCGCAATTCCAAAGTGTCCAAAGAAAAAACTCGTCAGCGCGATCCCCGCCATAATCGGCACGGCGGCAATCGACGCCAGATACACGCCCTGCGCCAGCCACCTGTGGCATTCGTCGTGATCCTTGCGGCCGTAGGCCTGCGCCACCAGCGTGTCCAGCCCGAGCATTAGCCCCATGCCAAACAGGCTTGGCGTGTAGCAGACGGCGTTGCCCAGCGCCACCGCCCCAATCGCTGCCGGACCCAGCCTGCCCACCATAATGGTGTCGACCACGCCCATCAGCATCCAGCCCAGCTCGCTCAGCACGACAGGAACCGCGAGCGCCACCATCGCGCCCAGCTCCCGCCGCCACTCTGCCCGCACCTGACCCATCACTCCAATCTAACCGGCGTGTGACGACCGAAGCAGGTGGCGCGGCGTCGGGGTCGAACGCCGGTTTCCCCGATTGGCTTTCAGGGATTAGTAGGCGATCACCTTCTCTGAGGTCGCCGACATGGTTAACGCGGATTGGGGAATGAACGGCATCATGAAATGGAACGAATAGGTCACCTGGACTTTGACCAGACAGCCCTGACTGTTCTCTTTGGGGATGGTGTTGCAGCCGGTCGAGGCGCCGTCCACGTTGAGCTGCGGCCAGGTGGGAGTGACGCCGATATTGCCGGCCACGACCCCCGGAGGCGACAGGCTCCGGACATACGATGTGATATTCGCCGCGCTGGCCTGGCAGCCGTATGAACTCGCCGAGGCGCAGGATGGAGTCCAATCCGCGCCGCGAACCATTGCATAGCGCGTCCCTTCCTGCGCTGCGTAGGAGACGAAATGATAGGTGTACAACGCTCGCGAGAAATCCAGGATTCCGAGCATGGCCATAAACAGCACGAAAGCTGAGATGCTGAATTCAACGAGAGTCTCCCCGCGATCTTCTTGAACGATTCGCCTCCATCTCGCGCGGCCCGTCATTTTCTTACTCGCTTGCAGAGCGCATCGTCACGCTCTTGCTGATGGTCATCGACGAGGGAATCGACTTCTTGCCATTCCAATTCCAGGCCCAGGGGAGCGGCGGGGTGTAGGTCGCCGCCGTGGTCACCGTGGCGTAGTACACCACATTCGCCGAGCAACTCGCGGGCATGGTCGCACAGCTCACGGATCGCTGCGATCCGTCTGAGCACTCGCACCCCCAAGCTGCCGTAGGCGTGTTAAGCCCGCCCACATTGGGAGTATCCAGCTCGGCCGCGTTGACCATGCCCGTGGTATCGGTAATGTTCTGCGAACCGTAGACGGCGCCCGCCTCCGCAGCCCCGGCCAGCTCATTGGCCACGTAGTAGGCCCGGCCAAAGCCAACCACGCCGGCCAGGACAAGCATCAGGAAGGGAACGGCAAGGGCAACCTCCAGCAGGCTCGCACCCTGTTCGGAACCGGCAATTTTCAGCAATCTCGATCGCATAAACTACTCCACAATGGCGGTGCTTCCGGCCCCGAACGCCTTGCTGCTCGAAAACGACGAGCAATCGGTGCCGATTGAGAAAGTGGCGCCCGAGTCAAGCATCAACGATCCCACGTCGACCAGGGAGCAGGCCGCGGCGTTGCTCGCGGAATTCAGAGTCAGTTCCGCGGTCGGCGCATAAATCGCCCCGTTGTACTCTGAGGTTGAGGCGGCGTCGAGGTTGATCGCACTTGTGTCGCTCGCGGCCTGCCAGATCGCGATCCCGGCCAGTGCGCCAGTCGTCGGCGCCGACAATTCCACCTTGCTGCCTAAATTAAAATTCACTGACCCGGATGCCACGTACAGGGCCACCCCAGACGTCCCTGTCAGGTTCGCCCCGGTATCCACGGTGAGCCCGCCTTCAATGTAGTATGTGCCGGCGCTCAATGTGACCCCCACACCCGGACTGAGAACGATGCCGCTGCAAAATGTTGCTGGCGTCAGAATCGCGCCATTGCCCGGGAGCGAGCTCTGACCGGTGCAACTTCCCGCAGTGGGCGCGTCGCCGTCGGTACTCAGGTAACTCAGCGGGTCGGCAAGCGCCGACGCGTTGGTTGTCGGAGCCGGAGTGATTGTCGCTCCGCTATTTTGTTTGCCGCCGACAACCATGAATTTCTGGCTGGTCACGGTTCCGCTGTTATCCACCAGCGCAACGGAGCTGTTTGAATCGTCGTCGTAGATGCCGCAGTTCGGCGCGTCGATGCCGCCAGTGCTGCCGCCCTGCAGCGTGATCCCTTGGGTGCTGGAGGCACTGTCTGCGGTGGCGATGACGCAGTAATTCGGCTGGGTCCCGGATGCTTCCGCCCGCACCCTGATCGTCATGCTGTGAAAGCCCGCCAGACCCGCAAAAATTGTGTCGACCGGGGTGGAGAGCTCGGCTTCTACGTATTTGGAGTTGCCATAGTTCGGATCCGCGCTGGCTGACCCCAATTCGCATGGGCCATTGTTCACCCAGAGCGTGAGTCCGCTCGCGGCGCCTGTGCACTGCGTTAGCGGCGTTGCGACGGTGAGTCCGTTTTCCAATACCGCCTGTTTAGCGGCTGTGGTCATCGCCGTGCAGTCCGTCGTGCTGCCGCAGGCGGTTAGCTCCAGCGCTCCGGCCAACGCTGCCGCATCTACGGCCGACTGCATCTGCCGTTTCTGCATGCGAATTTGGCCCACATCGATCGCCAGGGCTGCAAACGCAAGAATCGCAACCATGCCGACTCCGCAAAGTGGCAGAATCTGACCGCTCTCATCGCATAAGCCGCGCCGCAGCCGCGCCAGTGTACCGCTCACCTGGCTCCCCCCTCATCACGGGATCGGCCTTCAGATCCGCACGATTCCCTGCTCCCTGGGGTTTATCGGCCTGCGATGCAAGCTTAGTGACTTTTAATCGAATGTCGTCCCTGCGTCAAAAACCCTGGCAGCTCCGCGACGACACCGCCGGCGACGCCACCGGCGACACCCCGGACCTTGATGCTGTGCCCGTCTCCCGCGCCATCCAGCTCAGCACGACGGGAACCGCGAGCGCCACCATCGCGCCCACTTCCCGCCTCTCATCCCGCACGCTACTCTTCTTACAGATGTTCACATCGCTTCACCAAGGGTTAGCCAATGGCAAATTCAAAATATCCATCTCACGAAGCCCTGAATCCGTACTTTGAAGTTGTCATGAAGGGCCTCAGCGGGCTTGTCGATGGCGAGCATTATTTCGACACGTTTTCGGACGATTCAGTCTTCGAGTCCCGTTATCACTTCCCGGGCTGGCCTCTCATCATTCGAGGACGCGCAAATCTGGTTGCCAGCCTCGCCGGATACGGCAAGACCATCCGCGTTCACTCCGCCGACGCGCTCGTCGTTCACCGCAGTGACGCGCCCGTTGCCCACCGCAGTGACGCGCTCGTTGTTCACCGCAGTGACGCGCCCGTCGGCCACCGCAGTCAGGACAGCCGCGTCGTGATCCTCGAATACGAAGTTCACGGCAAGATTCTCTCGACCGGCGGGCCTTACGACAACCGGCTGATCTCCGTCGTCACCATTGAGAACCGCAAGATCGTCCATTGGAGAGACTACATGGACTCGCTAGCAGCCTGGACGGCCTTGAATCCCGCTAAGTGACGGAATTCGCCGCCGCCAGACTGACGGCCGTCTTGTTAGGTCCGCTAACTCCGCTCACCTGCTGACGCGCTGACTCGCTGACTCGCTAACTTGCTGTCTCGCCGACTTGCTAACTCGCTGTTTTTCTCACTTCTGTTTGCACGAAAGCACAACCTGATTCTTCACGTAGAGCCCGCACAAGCCCATCATGCTCGACGGGCACTGGTAGGTTCCGCTGTCGCCCTCTTCGCTGCAGCCGCCGCGCCGCAGAATCTGATCGGTCGAAGTTGGAATGAGCGCGCCGCAACTGAGCACCGCGCTGTTCTTCATCATGGTCTGGCACAGCCCGAGCATGCCATTCACGGGGCAGAGATAATTCCCTTCCGAGCCATTGCGCTGGCATCCGCCGCCGACCAGCGTGCGATCGGCAACGTCCCGCTCCTTGCTCATGTCCTGCACACTTCCGGTAGACGCGTTGTAGACCGGCTGGAAGTCCATGACGCAAGTCGTGCCGGCATGGCAACTGAAGTTCATGCCTCCCGGCGGAAGGCTGATGGCAAGCTGCGGGAACCAGACCGGCCATTGCCACTGATCGGACCAGACCGCGATGTCGACCCATACCGTGGGCGCAAGGCCCGGCGTTAAAGTGAATCCCAGGTTGTAGACGGGATTTCCAACCGCGAAGTGACTGTAGTCGCCATTCTGGGCGGTGGCATCGCCGAGCGAAACGGTCTGTCCCGAATTGATGGTGGACGACCGATGCTGGAGCTCGTCGTTGAGCGTAAATTGCAAACTGTCCGAGTGGAGATTCACCTGAATCGCGGGATAGACCGAGCCACCCACAACGCCAAAGTTGAGCAGATCGCCCAGCAGATCGATTTGGTTGAAGACAAAGTTGGAATCGATGCCGTGCGTGCCCGGGATCGGCGGCTGGAAACGCCCGCCGGTGTAGGGTGCCGGCAACAATTGCGTAAAGTCCACGTTGACTGAAAAATTCTGGCCGGCGCCGAAGCCGGGCAGATTGACGCTGAAGCCGGCATCGGCGCCCACCTGCGCGACGATCTCCTGCGCGTTGTACAATTCGCTGCCATCAAGTCCGGCGGAAAAGAAATCACCGGCGTCGCCCTCAATGGGCACGAATTGCGGCGTCAACTTTGCGTCGGCCGTATTGTTGGGGTGAACCACGGTTTCATACTTGAGGGTCGCCTGGATGGGAAAGCGCAGGCCGAAAGCGTAGTTGAAGCCGGCATTGAGCTGGATGCCGTAGGTCGACGTGCAGCCGACGATGCACCAGTTGATGGAGACCGATACGCCCCATTGCCATTCATAGTCGTGGGCGATGGTGAAGCCAGTGAGAAAGTAGTACGGGCCCATGTTGAGATCGGCCGTCTGATCGCCGCGCGGCGGGCCGGAACCGTTCAGATGAAGCTCCGAGCCCGG
>JBEKWT010000096.1:0-9368 GCA_049512795.1 Occallatibacter sp. | reverse complement strand
CGAAGAGGGGAGTGCGGCGGAGTCGGCAGCGGAGTCGATGATTCGGCGGGCGCCGCGCGGGTGATGCATGCGATGCACGGCCTTGAGGCGGCCGAGGGCAAGGTGCGTGTAGACCTGGGTGGTGGAGATGTCGGCGTGGCCGAGCATCATTTGCACGCTGCGGAGATCGGCGCCGTGCTCGACCATATGCGTAGCGCAGCTGTGGCGCAGACCGTGAGGGCTTGTGGAGTGGTTGGATCGCTTGACGAGGCTCCAGATCCATTGGCGGGTGAGCGGCATACCGCGCAGAGAAAGAAAAAGGCGAGAGCGATCATGCGGTGCGGGTTTTTTCTTTCGGACCGTGCTGATGCGGTCGAGGTGCGGGCGACCCTCGCGCAGGTATTGCTCGAGTGCCTGGACGGCGGTGCGCCCGAGGGGCACAATGCGCTCCTTGTCGCCTTTGCCGCGAACCTGCACGCGGCCGGCATCGAGCGAGAGGTCGCTGACGGAGAGGGAAGTAACTTCAGAGACGCGCAGGCCGCCGGCATAGAGAAGCTCGAGGATGGCGCGGTCGCGCAGCGCGGTGGCTTTGGCCTGCGGATGCGAAGCTGCGAGGGCGGCGCGTTCCAGCATTTCGGTCACTTCGGGCTCGGCGAGCGATTTTGGCAGAACCTTCCAGGCCTTGGGCGATTCGATGTTGACGGTTGGGTCGCGATGAATGCGGCGATCGAGAAGCAGCCATTTATAAAAGCCGCGCAAACAGCTCAGCTTGCGCGCCGAGGAGCGGGAATCGATGTTGTGGGTGCGGAGGTGGTCGAGAAAGGCGGAGACGTCGACTTCGGCTGCGGTGAGGAGGACGGCGTTGCGGTCTTCAAGAAGCTCGGCAAAGATGCGCAAATCGCTGAGGTAGGCTTCGCAAGTGAGCGGGCGAAGTCCTTTTTCCACGCGAAGATAGGCGGCATAATCGTTTAAGAGAGCGAGATTGTTGCGGGTCTTCACAGCTTTGATTATGGGCGCGCTGAAGGTGCGCCCGGGCGGGTGGATGGGCTGCCGAACCTTGTTGGTCACGTTACCGAAGCACTCGCTTTTCGTCATGGGTGATCCCAGGGAGCGCGGAGTTTGAAGGCGACCTGTGACGTGCAATTGCAATCAATAGACGAGTCCGAATCGCGATGGGCGGCTGCGGTCGGCGACGCCCAGCGGTGGTTTATTGTCAGTTGGAGCCTGCTATTCACATTCACGCGAGCGGACGTTGCGAGGGAAGAAACGGGAGAGGCGCGGGCGGTTTCGCTCGTCGAGTGGGCGGCTCTGCTTCTCGATCGGCAGGCGCGAGGCCGGTTGTGAGGCATATGCTGGCGTCAGAGTGAAAGGCATGCGGTGAGAAGATGGCAACAACGAACGGGAAGACCGTTTCCCTGGTTCTGGGAAGCGGTGGGGCTCGAGGTTTGGCGCACATTGGCGTCATTCATTGGCTCGAGGAAAATGACTTCAAGATCAAGTCGGTAGTCGGCTGTTCGATCGGAGCAGTGATCGGGGGCATCTATGCTGCGGGGAAACTGCAGGTGTATGAGCAATGGGTGCGCAGTTTGACGAAAGCAGATATCGTCACGCTGCTCGATCTTTCCTGGGAGAAGAGCGGACTGGTGAGAGGCGAGAAACTCGTTAACACTCTGATCGGCCTGGTGGGAGAGAAACTGATTGAAGAACTCCCGATCGCATTTACGGCCGTCGCCACAGACCTGAGAGGCCAGAAGGAGATTTGGATACGGTCGGGCAGTCTCTTCGATGCCATGCGTGCTTCTTTCGCGATCCCTCTCTTCTTTACTCCGTTCAAGTACAAGGGGGTCGATCTTGTCGACGGAGGAATTCTGAATCCCGTGCCCATCGCGCCGACGGCTTGCGATGGCACCGACATGACGATCGCCGTGAACCTGAACGGCCCCGCTGAGAGTTCGATAGAGCCGGCTATGGCGAGTACCGTTTCGGAGACCGCTTTGTCCCCGTTCCGTGAGAAGATCAATCGCTTCATCAGCCGCCTGCAACCACCGATGACAAGCGGCGAAAAGCGGGATTGGGGAGCGTACGAGATTGCCGCTCAGGCATTCGAGGCGATGCAGAGCGCCATCGCCCACCAAAAGCTGGCCGCCTATCCACCAGACATAGTCATAGAAATCGCCAGGAACTCGTGTAGGACGCTGGAGTTCTACCGGGCAGCCGAAATGATCGCATTGGGATACGAAAAGGCCAAGACGTGCGGTCTCACGACTTCAGCTCGCGGGAGCTAGCAGGCGCCCGCGGACTGACGAATTTTGCACGGATGTGGTGTACCGGTGGGTGAACCCGAGGATGCCGTGAAGAGACAGGGAATTGGCGGTAGGGAATAGGGAGTAGACTGCACACGCTTCGAGGCGTTGCGAAAGTTGGTGCGCCGGCGAGCGGCGCACCCGCAATCGAAAAACTCAAAGACCTACCAACTCCAGGTGTAGCCGATGCCGGTTGTTGTGTACCAGGGAACGGTGGGGATTTTGTTGAAGCTCTCCTGAATCCAGATTCCGTTGTGATCGTTGAAGTGAATGGCAAGGCCGAGAGCCTCGCCGTCGTAGAAGCGGTTTTCGATGTGCGCATTGCCGGTGAAGCTCGTCAGGCCCGCTTGAATCCAGGTGTATCCCGTGACGACTTTGGTTTTGGGCAGGTTGAAATTCTTCATTATGCCTAGCGCTTCGGTGTGCGATCCGAAGTTGGTGTGGAAGAAGCCGTGCGAGCCGGCGTTCTCATAGGTGTAGGCAAAGGTGAGCTCGTCGCCGATGGGGTCTTTGTGGAGGAATTTGAAGGTGTGGCCGATACCGATGTTCAAGTTGGCGCGGGGAACGAGGCCGGGACGGTCGAAATCCGAGCCGGGCATGAGGTAGAGGTCGGTTGAGGTGCCCGCGTCCGCTGGAGGCGCGGAAGGTGAAGATGTGGTTGACGTGCCCGCGTTCGCAGGGGGCTGCGCGGCAGGTTGGGTTGTGGTTGTGGTTTGAGCGGCTGTGCTGATGGTGAGGAAAAGGAGGATCGAGCAAAGCCGCAATCCGCAGCAGAGGACTGCGCGGAAGGCCATTTTGTTGGCTCCTGGATCGAGGCGGTCGATGCGATTGGGGATCGATCGGCCGTCTGCGTAACGCGCGCTTTAGCGGCGTCCTGAGTGCATTGCAACATCGCGGATGTAAACGAGGCATGAAGGAAGGGGACGCGGTGCCGGGATGTGGAACTAAGCGGCTAAGGGAGCAGTTCTGCTAAGGGAGCAGTTCTTTCGCCCGCTGACGCGGGCTTGTGACTCTGTTTGGATCGGCTGACCCCAGGCTTGCGCCTGGGGCTACCATCTCTTGCCCAATCTCGCGGGCTTGCGACCGAGAAGAAAGCGGAGTTGGAGCGCCTAGTCCGAATCCACACACCCTTCTGATCGAGTGCGGGCCTCAAGACCCGCACGACAGCCGGGCTGGACTCTGCGGTACGAATAACAGGCAATCTACAAAACGAAAAGCAACCTCAGGTCCTTCGACTCGTTCGCCGCAAGGAGCGCGGCGAACTACGCTCAGGATGACACTTCATTGGGAGGTGGACGGTGGACGGTGGACGGAGAATGGAGAACAGGGAACAAGGAACAGGGAACAAGGATTATCGATGGAGCTTTTTGATTCAGGGTGCGACGGGGAGGTGGACGATTTGCGGCTTCAATTGTCCGTCCGAATCAATCGCCAGAATTCCTATTGTGACTGGAAGTTCGAAGCGGCGCGGGCCGCAGGAGCCGGGGTTGAAATAGAGCACGCCTTTTTTCGTGATGAAATTCGGGACGTGGGTGTGGCCGTGGAGGACGGCGGCGAATTTGGCTGCGGCGGGATCGAGGTGGAGGGATTTGAGGTCGTGCAGCATGTAGATATAGAGGCCGGCGTGGGGAGGGTTTTCGATGAGGACAACTTCGGTTTCGGGGAGGCGGGCGCAAGGACCATCGATGTCGACGTTGCCGCGAATGGCGGTGACGGGAGCGATTTTGGCGAGCTCATCGAGGATGGAAATTTTTCCTACGTCGCCACAGTGAAGAATGCGGTCGATGCCTGAGAAGGCTGGGCCGCGCAGTGCGGAAAGGACCTCGGGGCGAAGGAGGCCGTGGGTGTCGGAGATGATTCCGAGCTTCACGTTTTCAGAATAAGCCGCGCCAGCGGAGGTAGGCTGAGAGAAGGTGCGCACGCAAATTGAGATGAACGAAATCCCGGCAACCAAGCACGCACAAACCCGAACCGACTGGCATTGAGATGAACGAAAACCCGGCGACCAAGCACGCACAAACCCGAAGCAACCGGCATTGAGATGAACGAAAGCCCGGCAACCAAGCACGCACAAACCCGAACCGACTGGCGTTGAGATGAACGAAAACCCCGCAACCGAGCATGCAAAAACCCGAACCAACTGGCGGCAAACGCTGGCTGCTTACACCGAGCCGCGTGTCTTGCAGGTGCTTGCGCTCGGCTTTTCGAGCGGCTTACCGCTGTTGTTGACGTATTCAACTCTTCAAGCGTGGATGGCGACAGCCGGAGTGCGGCGCGCTGCCGTCGGCGCGATCGCCCTGGTGGGAACCTCGTACGCATTCAAGTTTGTGTGGGCGCCCATCATGGATCGGGTCCCTCCGCCGCTGCCTTTGGGGCGGCGGCGTGGTTGGGGCATCACCATCCAGATTCTGCTGATCGGCGCAATTCTTGCTCTGGGATCTTCGGATCCGAAGCACAACCTGCGACTGATGGCGGCCTTCGCAGTGCTTGTTGCATTTCTTTCGGCCAGCCAGGACATCGTGATTGACGCCTGGCGCGTGGAGAGCACGACGGGCGATCAGCAGGCGCCCGGAGCAGCCATGGTCCAGGCGGGCTACCGGATCGGCATGCTGGTTTCCGGCGCCGGCGGCCTGTTGATCGCAGCCTACGCCGGATGGTTTGCCGCCTATGCCACTATGGCGGCGCTCGTCGGAGTAGGACTCGTAGTGTTTTTGCTGGTTCCGGAACCAAAGGTGCCGGCGGACAAATCGCACGTGGCGGAATCGGGCTGGCATGCGGTTCGCGATGCGATTTCGAGGGCTGTCATCAGTCCCTTTCGCGATTTTATGCAGCGGCCCCTTTGGCCGGTCATCCTGGTCGCCATTTTCGGATACAAGCTGGGCGAGGCGATGGCGGGAGTGATGTCGACGCCTCTCTATATATCGTTGCGATTCTCCCTGCCTGAGATCGCTGCCGCATCGAAAGTGTTCGGATTTTTCTCCATTGTGGCCGGGGTGATGCTGGGCGGAGTGGTGACGACGCGGTACGGAATCCTCCGCTCGCTGATCGTTTGCGGGATATTGCAGTCGGCGGGGAACCTGTTTTTTGTCCTGCAGGCTGTGGGTGGACATCACATCGCCTATCTGGCCTTGTGTGTCACTGCCGAAAACCTCACGGGCGGCATGGCCGGGACCGCGCTGATCACTTATATTTCGAGCCTATGCTCGCCCGCTTTCACGGCGACGGCGACTCAGTACGCGTTGCTTTCCTCGATTACATTGCTCGGCCGCACCGTTGTGGCCTCCTCAGGGGGATGGTTGTCAGAGAAGATGGGCTGGCCATGGTTCTTCGCGATGACGAGCGTCGTGGGACTGCCGGCACTTCTTCTTTTCCCCTGGGTGGCACGGCGTAACGATCTGAACGAGGGAAGGCCCGCTCTCGATAGCGCGGGGGCCGAGCCGGAAGATCCGGTCCCGTCTTAGAAGTGTGACCGGCCGGCGCGGAGGACGATGTTGGAGACGAGAGGTTTCGTCGGCCAAAGGATCGACGGTTGACGTTCGTGCTATCCCAGGTTCCTCTGCCACGGTGGACGAGGGATCCTTCGGCAAGCTCAGGGCAGGCTCTGGGGCACCCACATGCAGATGGGAACGATCAGGAAAAGAATAGAGCGACATGCGCGCCAGCGCCGGGTTTAAGGCAGTATGAAGATCTTTTTGCGCACGCTTCTTCTCGCCGTGCTTCCTGCGCTGGCTGCGGCACAAATCGCGGCCCAGGGTTCGCAGGCCGGACGCGGCAACTTGGCGGCGGAGGCGGAAGAGATTCGCGCGATGGCCAACCAAGCGCGTGCGCAGGCGGGAGTGGGCCGCCTGGAGTGGGATCAGGCGCTGGCGGCTGCGGCTCTAGAGCACTGCCTGCGGATGGCGGCGGAGGGGCCCATTTCGCATCAGTACGCGGGCGAGCCGGACCTGAGCGCCCGCGCGGCGCAGGCAGGCGCACACTTCAGCGTGATTGAGGAGAATGTGGCGATTGGGCCGTCGGCCGATCGGATCCACGAAGAATGGATGGGGTCGCCGGGGCATCGCGCCAACTTGCTGAGCCCGGATGTGGACCGGGTGGGAATTGCCGTGGTGGCTGCTCGCGGAGTGCTTTATGCCGTGGCCGACTATTCGCGGGGCGTGGAACAGTTGAGCGCCACGCAGGTGGAGGCGCGGGTAGCCGCGCTGATTCGCGTAAGCGGCGTGGCCATTTTGCGCGATCCAAGTTTGGCACGGGCTGCTTGCGCAACCGATGAAGGAATGCCGCGGGCGGAAGGCGGCGAAACGCCACGCTTCGTGATGCGCTGGCAGGATGGCGATTTGAGCCGGTTGCCACCGGCGCTGGTGGACCGGCTGGCTTCAGGGAATTATAGGCAGGCGGCGGTGGGAAGCTGCCCAGCTCAGGTGACGGAGGGGGCGTTCTCGGCGTACCGGGTTGCGGTGGTGCTGTATTAGCGAGTCGGCGGATCGGCGAGTCAGCGAGTTAGCGAGTCAGCGAGTTGGCAAGTCAGCAAGTCAGCAAGTCAGCGAGTTAGCGAGTCAGCGAGTTAACGAGTTGGCAAGTCAGCAAGTCGGCGAGTTAGCAAGTTAGCAAGCCGGCGAGTTAGCAAGTTAGCGGTTCATTTGGGTTTGTGCTATCCCACCCTTGCCGCAAATACAAAAACGCGGCAAGGATGGGGCACCCAACATGTTCGCGGAGTTGGCTGATTGGCGAGTGAGGTGCCGAGGCGGGACAGGCGCGGGAGGAAGATCTCAGCCGAAGTCATGGTGCTCTTTCCAGAGCTGGGGCCAGGGCTGGCGTGGAGGGCCGCAGACGAATATGTCGGGGTGGTACTGGCTTTCTTCGTTGCGGATGCCTTCGGAGTTGCCGTTGTGGCCGGCCCATCGGCAGCCGGTAAAGATTGAGTTCGCTTCCTGCTCGCCCAGGCCGATGACGATGAGCGTGGTGGGCGGAGGCGTTGGATAGCCGCGGAGCCATTCAGAGTTGGTGGTGCCGATTGGCTCAGGGAGGCCGTAGGCGCGGCCGAGGACGTCAATGGCACCGTATTCGCCGTAGTTTCCGGTGGTGATTCCGAGGTGAGCTTGCTGGCCGGGCGGCAGGGAATCGCGGATCTGCGCGACGGTGCGGACGAGGTCGTTCCAGCCGATTTCTTCGCGCAGGTCGGCATTGTGGTTGAGGGCGAAGTTGCGGAGCGGGCCGCTGGATTGAAGCGGAAGGACGATTGCGCAAACGTAGGCCGAGAAGAATGCGAAGGCTGCGAAGTAGACGGTCTGAATGGTGAGGCGGCCCCAGCGGGGCAGGGAATGGAGCCAACGTTCGCCGAGGACCGCGCCCATGGCCAGCAGCATGGGATAAGCCGGGGCCATGTAGTAGTTGCGGCCTTTGCCGACAAAGAAGAGCGCAAGCGGGATCAGGTACATGAAGGCGATCATGCGGTAGCGGCGATTGCGCAGGAATCCGATGAGGCCGGCGAGCCAGAGAGGGGCGGCGGCGAGGTTGGCGCAGACGAGGAACTGGCCGGTGAGGAAGCCTTTGGCGCGGCCTTCGCCGACGTCGCGCATGTGGATGTACTGGAGGAAGTGGTAGGAGACGAAGTTGTGGCGCGCGAGCCAGATGAGATTGGGCAGAAAAATGAGGAATGCGAGCGCCACGCCGAGCCAGAACCAATGGGATTTGAGGAAGCGGCGCGCGGGCGTGAGGACAAGGCCTGCCAGAATGCCTGCGATGTAAAAGGCGATGGCGTATTTGGTGAGGAGGCCGAGGCCAATGACGGCTCCGATGGCCAGCCACCAGCGTGGGTTCTCTGACTTAAGGAGGCGGATCACGAAGTAGGCGATGAGCACCCACCACAGGAAGTCGAACGAGGAGTACTGAAACTCGGTGCCCTGAAAGAGCGGGAGCGGAGAAAAGGCGACGGCGAGCGCGGCCGTGACCTGAGCGAAGCGCGAGCCGCCGAGCTCTTTGGCCATGAGGCCGCCGAGGACGATAACGGCAGACTGCGCGAGGACCGAGAAGAGGCGGAGGCCGACCATTGACAGGCCGAAAAGAGTGAGGCCGATACGCTCGATGAATGGAGTGAAGGGCGGGTAGGCGACGAATCCCCAGTCGAGATGGCGGGCGTCGGAGAGGAACTGGAGCTCGTCGCGATGAAAGCCGTAGCGATTGTTGGTGAAGAGATGGATGAGGGCGATGGCGGCTGCGATGGTGAAGACGATTGCGAGGTCGGCAGCGCGGCGGCCGGCGATCGAATTCTCATGGGTTCCAGCGGAAGACAATAAAACCTCCCGATCTCACGGATTCACGGTTTGATGAAAGGCAACCGCAGGTCCTTCGACTTCCTCGCGTCGCCGTTCCGGCTCGCTCGGTCGCTCAGAATGACAATTCCATTACGATGCGAGCATCAAAAACAGGACAGCAGGGGCTACCTTTGCTTGTCTACGCAGGCGCGATCGGTCCGGTTCCGTTGCGCTCGTGGGGTTGGGGAACGCGGACTGAAGCCATGCCGGCGGCGGTTGCGCCCTGAATACCCATGTCGGTGTCCTCAAAGACGAGGCAGTCTTTGGGGGCGACGTTGAGGCGGGCGGCGGCAGTGAGGAAGGCATCGGGAGCGGGCTTGGAGCGCGCGTAGTCTTCGGAGCCGACAAGGATCGGAAAGCGGTCAAGAAGACCGACGGTGGTGAGCGATTTGACAATCGATTCGCGGGTGCTGCCGGATACGACGGCAAATGGGATGCGGCCGTACTGGGCGTCGATGTGCTCGAGGACTTCTGGAACGGGCTTGAGATCGGGGAGAAGGGAGAAGTAGAGGCTCTCCTTGCGCTCGGCGACGACTTCCACGGGCATTTTCAGGTCCCGCATCTGGTTCAGGGCTGCGACGATTTCGACGGGTGGTTTGCCGCCCCAAGAGTAGAAGAGGTCTTCATCGAGGGTGCAGCCCCACTCGCCGAGCGCCTGCTTCCAGGCGATGTAGTGGAGAGGCATGGAGTCGACGATGGTGCCGTCACAGTCGAAGAGATAGGCGCGGAAGGCGCCGGGCGGAATCTGAAGGTTCATTGGTCTCGGTGGAGGTTC